>NZ_RZQI01000703.1:0-3196 GCF_003998335.1 Mesorhizobium sp. M7A.F.Ca.CA.002.05.1.1
TAAATCGCCAATGCTCCTGCTCGCCAACAATAGGTTACCCAACAGCGGCTTGCCCAACGGCCGCCATCGTACTACGCACCCCGCATCTGTGAGGTGACGAGAGTGGCTGAAATACTTGGCTCGGGCGAGGCGCTGGAGCGGGCGCTGGCGCTGCTCATGGAAGGCGATGTCGTCGCCATCCCGACGGAAACCGTCTACGGGCTGGCCGGCGACGCCACCAACGGCATCGGCGTCGCACGCATCTTCGAAGCCAAGGGGCGCCCGCGCTTCAACCCGCTGATCGCCCATGTCGCGGATATGGCGATGGCAGAGCGCCTCGCGTTGTTCGATCCGCTGTCCAGGAAACTGGCGCTGGCATTCTGGCCAGGTCCGCTGACGCTGGTGCTGCCGCAACGGCCCGGCAACGGCATCCATCCGCTGGTCACCGCCGGGCTCGATACGATTGCCTTGCGCATGCCGAGGGGCTTTGGTGGCGAGCTGATCGCCAGGCTCGGCCGCCCGCTTGCAGCGCCCAGCGCCAATTCATCCGGCAAAATCAGCGCAACGACCGCGCAAGCGGTAGCGGCGGATCTCGGCACGCGCATAAAGCTGGTGGTCGATGGCGGCGCGACGCCGATCGGGCTGGAATCGACGATTCTCAAGGCCGAAGGGGACAGATTGCGGCTGCTGAGGCCCGGCGGCATCGCCGCCGAGGAGATCGAGGCGGCTATCGGCATGGAGCTGTTGCGCGGCGGCGCCGCCGGCGTCGAGGCGCCGGGCATGCTCGCCTCGCACTATGCGCCAGGTGCTGCGATGCGGCTCAATGCCGGCACGGTCGGCGAGGGCGAGGCTTTGCTAGGCTTCGGCAGCCAGAGGGCGCAAGGCTGGCGCCGCGCCGAAGCCTTCCTCAATTTATCCGAAACCGGTGACCTGCGCGAAGCGGCGAGCAATCTGTTTGCCTATATGCAGGAGCTCGACCGCTGCGGCGCGCAGACCATCGCCGTCGAGCGTATTCCCTTCGACGGGCTCGGTGAAGCCATTAACGATCGGCTGTCGCGTGCCGCCGCCCCTCGTGACATCACGCAGCCCACACCATAGTTTTCCCCCATGACCGAAATCACAGAGACACTCGATTCCGCTCTCATCGATCGCTTCGCGGCGATCGTTGGCGACAAATATGCGCTCCGCGACGAGCGCGATATCGCGCCTTACCTCATTGAGCGGCGCGGGCTCTGGCACGGCGCGACATCGCTGGTGCTGCGCCCGGGCAGTGTCGACGAAGTCAGCCGGATCATGCGGCTGGCGACGGAGACGGGAACGCCGATCGTGCCGCAAAGCGGCAACACCGGGTTGGTCGGCGCCCAGGTGCCGGACAGGTCCGGGCGCGAAATCGTCCTGTCGCTGTCGCGGCTGAACCGCATCCGCGAGATCGATGTCCTGTCCAACACGGTGACGGTCGAGGCCGGCGTCATCCTGCAGACGCTGCAGGAGGCAGCCGACGCCGCCGACCGGCTGTTTCCGCTGTCGCTGGCCGCGCAAGGCTCCTGCCAGATCGGCGGCAATCTTTCCTCCAATGCCGGCGGCACCGGCGTGCTTGCCTATGGCAATGCGCGCGAACTTTGCCTCGGTGTCGAGGTGGTGCTGCCGACCGGCGAGGTGTTCGACGACCTGCGCAAGCTGAAGAAGGACAACACCGGCTACGATCTGAAAAACCTGTTCGTCGGCGCCGAAGGTACGCTCGGCGTCATCACCGCCGCCGTGCTCAAGCTGTTCCCGAAGCCGAAGGGGCGCGAAGTCGCCTTCGCCGGCCTTTCGTCACCCGAGGCAGCACTTTCGCTGTTCAGCCTGGCCATGGACCGTGCCGGGGCAGCGCTCACCGCTTTCGAACTGATCGGCAGGCGGCCATATGATTTCACGCTGGCGCATGCCCAGGGCGTGGTGCGGCCGCTGATCGAGGACTGGCCGTGGTATGTGCTGATGCAGATTTCATCAGGCCGTTCGTCGGAGGATTCGCGGGCGTTGATCGAGGACGTGCTCTCGGCCGGCCTTGAACAGGAATTCGTCGGCGACGCCGTCATTGCGGCGAGCCTCGGGCAGGGGGATGCCTTCTGGAATTTCCGCGAGCTGCTGCCCGAGGCGCAGAAGCCGGAAGGCGCCTCGATTAAGCACGACATTTCGGTGCCTATTGCATCGATCCCGCGCTTCATCGAAGAAGCCGCCGGCGCCGTGGCGTCGGTAAGTGCAGGCGCCCGCGTGGTCTGCTTCGGTCATATGGGCGACGGCAATCTCCACTACAACATTTCGCGGCCAGTCGACGGCGATGATGAGGCGTTCCTCGCTCTCTATCACCCCATGAACAAGGCGGTGCACGGTGTGGTGCGCAGCCTGCACGGTTCGATCTCGGCCGAGCACGGCATCGGCCAGTTGAAGCGCGACGAACTGATCGCCACCGCGCCGCCAATGGCGATCGATCTGATGCGAAGGGTGAAGGCCGCTTTCGACCCGGCCGGCATCATGAATCCGGGTAAGGTTATCTGATCCTTTCCACATCTTGCGGCTGGTGGGATTCCGATAACCATCCCTGAGATCAGCAAAATTTAACCGACTTTCTTAAGCGGGGCGGTAAGGAGCCCGCGCTACTGTCTCCATACAAACGAGGCTGGAAAAACCGGCCCGGAGAGAACCGGACACCGGCTCTCAGGAGACAGACAGGAAGGCCACTCTATGAACACCGGACTGAAGCCAGTCTGGGCGGGACGCAACATGCGTCTCGACCCATTTCGCCTGCCGCAAGTGGTGAGCTACGCGACTCGCGACGACTACGGCGATGTAACCTTCACCATCGACCAGCGCGGCGCCGTGATCCGCCGCCTGCTCGAGATGAGCGGCCTGCCCGCGATCATCGTTCTGCCCGCCAATGCGTTCCGCGGCGTTGCCGCCCGCGCCATGGAGGATCCGGACGGCAATGTCACGGTGACCCTGGAACTCCTGCACAACGACCCGATGCTGTCGGTGCCGCTGCTGGTGGCCGACGATCTCGACGATGTCGCAGCCGACTGGCGCGCCTGGGCCGACGCTTACCGTCTGCCGATGCTGCTGATCGAATCGGACGGCGTTGCCCGCACCCTGGAAGAATCGCTCGGTGCCGCCATCAAGACGCTGCCGCCGCAGGATCGGCGCAAGGGGCGGATTTCGAACACGCGCCGTCCGCGTTTCC
>NZ_RZQI01000704.1:0-3191 GCF_003998335.1 Mesorhizobium sp. M7A.F.Ca.CA.002.05.1.1
CGCAGGCTCCAGGCGAGGAAATAGGGATCGAGGCGCAGCCTGACCTTGATGCCGAGATCATGGTTGTAGAGCCCGCGCAGGAAAGTCTTCAAAGCCGCCGGCGAGGCCCAGGCGGTGGCGTCACCCGGTGACACCAGGCCGGCATTGGACTGGCTGGTGCCTTGTGCCGCCGCCGGATGGCGCTCGATCACTGTCACCTCATGGCCGTCGCTGGCCAGATAATAGGCGGCCGCCGTACCGACGACACCGGCCCCGAGCACCGTTATTTTCATGCCATCCCCCAAGAGCTCCTCGCGGCGCGGCGCCTCCGCACCTTGCCGCGAAGGCCTTCAATAGCGCTTCGCTGCCCGCCTTGCGAGCCCTTGGGAGAACCCGGCTCAGCCGCGCGCGGAGTTCTTGCCGGTCAAGATGCGCTCCCAGGCGAGCGCGTCGGCGACGATCTGGTCGAGATCGTCGCGTTGCGGGGTCCAGCCGAGCTCGGCGCGGGCGAGATCCGAATTGGCAACCACCGCCGCGGCATCGCCAGGACGACGGTCGCCCATCTTCACCTCGAAATCACGGCCAAAAGCGCGGCGCACGCTGTCAATGACCTCGAGCACCGAATAGCCATGGCTGTAGCCGCAATTGGCGACGAGGCTTTGTCCCCCGGCACGCAGCCGCTGCAAGGCCAGGCGATGCGCCGCCGCCAGGTCGCTGACGTGGATGTAGTCGCGCATGCAGGTGCCGTCCGGCGTCGGATAATCGGTGCCGAACACCTGCATGAACGGCCGCTTGCCAAGTGCCGTCTCGCAGGCGACCTTGATCAGATGGGTTGCGCCCGGCGTCGACTGGCCGGTGCGGCCCTTCGGGTCGGCGCCGGCGACGTTGAAGTAGCGCAGCGCGGTATAGCGCAGGCCATGCGCGATCGACGCGTCGCGCAGCATCCACTCACTCATCAGCTTGGACAGGCCATAGGGCGATTCCGGCGACAGGCGGGCGTCCTCGCGCACCGGCTCCAGGCCGGCTCCGCCATAGACGGCGGCAGTCGATGAAAAGATGAAATTGGGCACGCCTTCGCGCACCGCGGTTTCGATCAGCGTGCGCGTCTTCGAGGTGTTGTTCTCGTAGTAACTGAGCGGGTCGGCGACCGATTCCGGAACCACGATCGAGCCGGCGAAGTGAATGATCGCGTCGACCTTGTTCTCCCTGATGACCGAGCCGACCAATTCCCGGTCGGCAACGTCGCCGACGACCAGCCTTGCCTCGGGCGCCACCGCCCATTCGAAACCGGTGGAAAGGCGATCGAGGACGACCACGCCCTCGCCGGCATCAAGCAACTCCCAGACCATATGGCTGCCGATGTAACCGGCGCCGCCTGTAACCAAAACCGTCATCCGCTTCCTCGCTTATCCAAGATTTATCGGAAACTGTCTCAACCCCCGCTCTACTGGAAAGCCCGCCGCATAACCATTGAAACCGTGGTAACCGGCATCGCCGGCTAGTGGCATCGTCCTGAAACAAAGTTGATCCACATCAAGGGAATAGGCCACGATCCGTGATCGTTAGGAACAGGTCCGGGGCGTGGCATTTTGACCAAAAAGGCCAGGTGGACGACCAACAGGCCAATGATTATGATCCCGCGCAAAAATTGGGAAGCCTATATGAACTATCAGCGGTTCTTCGAGGAAGCGATCGACCAGCTCCATGCCGAGCGTCGCTACCGCGTTTTCGCCGACCTGGAGCGGATCGCGGGCAAGTTCCCGCGCGCCATCTGGCGTTCCAATGGCCGCGCCGAGGAAATCACCGTCTGGTGCTCCAACGACTATCTCGGCATGGGCCAGCATCCCGACGTCATCGCCGCGTTCCAGAATACCGCTGGCAAGATGGGTTCGGGCGCCGGCGGCACCCGCAACATTTCCGGCACCTCGAACCCGCTGGTCGAACTCGAGGTGGAGCTTGCCGACCTGCACGACAAGGAAGCGGCACTGGTCTTCACCTCCGGTTTCGTCTCCAACGAGGCCTCGATCTCGACCATCGCGAAGCTTTTGCCCAACTGCCTGATCATCTCGGACGAATTGAACCACGCCTCGATGATCGAAGGCGTGCGGCGTTCCGGCGCCGAGAAAAAGATCTTCCGCCACAACGACGTCGCGCATCTGGAAAGCCTTTTGCAGGCGGCGGGACGCGAACGCGCCAAGCTGATCGTCTTCGAAAGCGTCTACTCGATGGATGGCGACATCGCGCCGATCAAAGAGATCGTCGAGCTCGCCGAGCGCTACAACGCCATGACCTATATCGATGAGGTCCATGCCGTCGGCATGTACGGGCCGCGCGGCGGCGGCATCACCGAGCGCGAAGGCCTGGCCGACCGCATCGACATCATCGAAGGCACCCTGGCCAAGGCATTCGGCACGCTGGGCGGCTATATCACCGGCACCAGCGCCGTGATCGACGCCGTGCGTTCCTATGCGCCGGGCTTCATCTTCACCACGGCACTGCCGCCGGCGATCGCGGCTGCCGCGACCGCGTCGATCCGCCATCTCAAGCGCTCGCAGGCCGAGCGCGACGCCCAGCAGCAGCAGGCGAGCCGAACCAAGCAGATCCTGTCGGCCGCCGGCCTGCCGGTGATGGACTCGCCGACCCACATCGTGCCGCTGCTAGTCGGCGATCCCGAGGCCTGCAAGATGGCCAGCGACCGCCTGCTCGGCGTGCACGGCATCTACATCCAGCCGATCAACTACCCGACCGTGCCGCGCGGCACCGAGCGGCTGCGCATCACGCCGACGCCGTTCCACTCCGATGCACTGATCGCCGAATTGCAGGATGCGCTGGTCGAGACCTGGGATGCGCTCGGCATCCCCTATGGCTCCGCCGGGCGGCCTTCGGTAGCCAAGAGCGACCGCATCATTCCCCTGCTGGTCCCCAAGTCAGGCGGCTGAAGCCGTTGCTGGTTGCGCCTGTCGATTGCTTCCAACGCCGCGACGCTCCGACGTCACGGCATGGATCCTAGGGTCTCCGCGACGTCGCTTCGCGACTGCTACGCCCTAGGATGACGAAGCGTGGGGGCTTCTGGCTAGTCACAGAGTTGGAGTCTGGCATCGTAGCAATGGCCGACCTTCGAGGTTGGCCGAGGCATCTTTCTCTTCGTCATCCTAGGGCGAAGCAAGGAGCGAAGCGACGCGGCGCAGACCCTAGGATCCATGCCGTTACTG
>NZ_RZQI01000705.1:0-1396 GCF_003998335.1 Mesorhizobium sp. M7A.F.Ca.CA.002.05.1.1
TCGCTGTGGTGCCCGGCATCACCGCCATGCTGGCGGTCGCCGCCCGCATCGGCGCGCCGCTCGGCCATGATTTCTGCGCCATCTCGCTGTCCGACAATCTGAAGCCATGGGAGTTGATCGAACTGCGCCTGCTGGCGGCGGCCGGCGCCGGCTTCGTCATCGCGCTCTATAACCCGATCAGCAAGGCGCGCCCCTGGCAGCTCGGCCGCGCCTTCGAATGCCTGACCGCGATCCTGCCTGGTACCACACCAGTGATTTTCGGCCGCGCCGCCGGCCGCCCGGATGAGCGCATCGAGGTCTATCTGCTGGCCGATGTCGAGGCAGAGAAGGCCGACATGGCGACCTGCATCATCATCGGCTCGCCGGAGACCCGCATCATCAAGCGCGCGGAGAAGCCGGCGCTGGTCTACACGCCGCGCTCGTCCACGGGACGGACAAAATGATCGACCAACACGGTCAGCGCTTCAACGCTTTCAGCCGCGGGAACATCCGGCAAGACTGGCCGTTGGATCATGACCACCTCGAGGCCAAGCGCCCGCGCCGCGGCGATCTTGCCATAAGTCGCTTCGCCGCCGCTGTTCTTGGACACGACGACATCGATGCGTTGCTTTTCGAGCAGCGCGCGTTCCTCCGCCTCACGAAACGGGCCACGGGCCAGAAGATAGCTCGCATCCGGCACGGCAAGCTTGGGCTCGATCGCGTCGACGCTGCGGACGAGATAATGATGCTGGGGCGCAGCTTCGAAAGCAGCGACCTCTTGCCGGCCCAGCGCCAGGAAAACACGGCGCGGCGCCAGTCCAAGCGCTCGCGCGGCATCGCCGGATGTAATGACCTCAGTCCAGCGGTCGCCTTCGACAGGCTCCCAGCCGGGGCGTCGCAGCGCAAGGATCGGCACACCGGCCACGCGGGCGGCTTGCGCCGCATTGGCGGAGATCTGCGCCGCATAGGGGTGCGTCGCGTCGATCAGCAGGTCGATAGGCTCTTTCCGCAAATAATCGGCCAATCCATCGGCACCGCCAAAGCCCCCCGTTCGCACCGGCACGCCTTGCGCGACCGGGCTTTCAGTGCGGCCAGCCAGCGACAGCGTGACCGAGGCGCGCGCCGCCAGTTTTCCGGCCAGTTGCCGGGCTTCGGTGGTGCCGCCGAGGATCAGAATACGGTGGGTCATCATGCCTGCTGAAGGTCCGCGCGGTGCCAAGCTCACCCCAAAATGGCTCACAATCGTCGGCATCGGCGAGGACGGTTTAGCGGGTCTCGGCGACGAGGCCAAGCAGCGGATTGCCGAGGCGGAGATCATCTTCGGCGGCAAGCGGCACCTGGCGCTGGTCGCTTCCTTCGCCAAGGGCGAGGCGCGCGCCTTGGCTGGGCGCTGCAGGACATCGAGACCGTCTCGCTG
>NZ_RZQI01000705.1:1406-3187 GCF_003998335.1 Mesorhizobium sp. M7A.F.Ca.CA.002.05.1.1
TCGCTTCCTTCGCCAAGGGCGAGGCGCGCGCCTGGCCGGTTCCTTTCGATGCCGAGATGGCTGACGTGCTGGCGCTTGCCGACAGGCGCGTCTGCGTGCTCGCTTCAGGCGATCCGTTCTTCCACGGCGTCGGCGCCACCCTCGCCCGCAAGGTCAAGCAACAGGAGATGCATGTCATCCCCGCACCGTCGGCCGTTTCGCTGGCGGCCGCGCGCCTTGGCTGGGCGCTGCAGGACATCGAGACCGTCTCGCTGCACGGCCGGCCGCTCGACCTGATCCGGCCGCTGCTGCAGCCACGCGCGCGCATTTTGGCACTGACCTCGGATGCCGAAGCCCCCGCTGCAATAGCGCGCCTGCTCACCGAACTCGACTTCGGCGCATCGCGGCTGACGATCCTGGAGGCCTTGGGTGGGCCAAGCGAGGACCACCGCACGATCCGCGCCGATGCCTTCGATCTCGAAAACATCAATCCGCTCAACGTGCTGGCGGTCGAAGTTGAATCCGGTCCGGACGCGCGCGTCCTGCCGCTCACATCAGGCCTTGCCGATCATCTGTTCGACCATGACGGCCAGATCACCAAGCGCGAGATCCGCGCGATCACCCTGTCGGCGCTGGCGCCGAAACGCGGCGAATTGCTGTGGGACATCGGCGCCGGTTCCGGTTCCATCGGCATCGAATGGATGTTGGCCCACCCTTCGATGCGCGCCATTGCCATCGAGGCCGATCCGATCCGCGCCGCCCGCATTGGCCGCAACGCCGCCGCCTGTGGCGTTCCCGGCCTTGTCGTGGTGGAAGGCAGCGCGCCCAGGGCACTTGCCAGGCTGGACACGCCGGACGCGATCTTCATCGGCGGCGGCGGCAGCGATGCCGGCGTGCTGAATGCTGCCATCAAGGCGCTGCGCCCGGGCGGCCGTCTCGTGGCAAATGCGGTGACGCTGGAGATGGAAGCCTTGCTCCTCGCCCAGCATACCAAGCTCGGCGGCGATCTCACCCGCATCGCCATCTCTCGCGCATCGCCGGTCGGCGCGATGCAGGCCTGGCGGCCGGCCATGCCAGTGACCCAATGGAGCTGGGTGAAGCCATGATGGTCGCGGGCATCGGCAGCCGAAAAGGCGTGAGCGTCGAAGACGTGCTTGCCGCGATCGAAACCGCGCTGGAGACTCATGGCCTGACGATGACGGCGCTTTCGGCACTGGCGACTGCCGAGTTCAAGAAGGATGAAGAAGCGATCGCCGCCGCTGGCCGCGTGCTGAGTCTTCCGGTCATCGTCGTCGATGACGCCACGCTTCAGGCCGCCTCGTCGGACACGCTCAGCCATTCCGACCTCTCGCAGGATGTTGCCGGAACCTCATCGGTTTCCGAGGCATCCGCCCTTGCCGTCGTCGGCAAAGGCGCCAGACTGCTTGGCCCGCGCACGGTGCTCGGCCCGGTCACCTGCGCGATCGCCATCAGTGGAGATGCGCCATGACCGTCCATTTCATCGGCGCCGGTCCCGGTGCCGCCGACCTCATCACGCTGCGCGGCGCGAGGCTGCTGGCAAGCTGCCAGGTCTGCCTGCATGCCGGCTCGATCGTCGCGCCCGAATTGCTACAGCACTGCGCGCCGGGAACAAAGCTGATCGACACCGCGCCGATGTCGCTCGACGAGATCGAGGCCGAGTATGTCGCGGCCCACAAATCGGGCCATGATGTCGCCCGCCTGCATTCCGGCGACCTGTCGGTGTGGAGCGCCGTCGCCGAGCAGATCCGCCGGCTGGAAAAGCATGGCATTCCCTACACGCT
>NZ_RZQI01000706.1:0-3184 GCF_003998335.1 Mesorhizobium sp. M7A.F.Ca.CA.002.05.1.1
CCTCGGTCGCGCCGATCGGCGTACCGGAGACGATCATCCTGAGCGCCTTCGTCGCGCCGACAAGGCGCGGCAGCCGTACCGTGCCGCCACCGCCCGGCAACAGGCCGAGCTTGACTTCCGGCAGGCCGAGCTTGGCGCCGACGTCGGCGATACGGAAATGGCAGCCGAGCGCCAGCTCCAGCCCGCCGCCGAGGGCGGTGCCGTGGATGGCGGCTAGCGTTGGCTTGGCGATGGTTTCCAGCGTCGCCACGATGGCGCGCAGCTCCGGCTGCTGCATCGGCTTGCCGAATTCGGTGATGTCGGCGCCAGCGACAAAGGTCCGGCCGGCGCATGCAATGACGATGGCGGCAACCGAAGCATCGTCGCGCAACTCAACCAGCGCCTGCATCAGCGGCTCGCGGACATGGAAGCTCAGCGCGTTGACCGGCGGGTTGTCGATGGTGACGACGGCGACATCGCCGTGGCGGCTGACCTTCACGAAATCGGACACGCAAACCTCCCAGCGCTATTCAGCGGCCGTGGCCGCGCGAACGGGATTTACAGCGCTATGACGCCGATTGGAACCGGATGTCGGCCTGGCACAATGATTACAGGCCTGGGACGACGAAGGCGGAGCCTACCGCGGCGCCTTCTGCCCGCCCGCCGCCGTGATCACCCCGACAATGATCAGCCCCGTGAGCAGCAATCGCACCCCGGCACTCACCCCAAACGTGTTGAGCATGGTCAAAAGCAGCACCAGGAACAGCGCCGCGCCCCAGACCCCGGGCACATTGGCCTTGCCGCCGGCGACCGACGTGCCGCCGATGACGACGACCGCGATCGAGGCCAGCAGATACTCATTGCCGATATCGACATTGGCGCCACGGAAATAGCCGGCGAGCAGCGCGCCGTCGATGCCGCCGAGCGCACCAGACAGCGTGTAGGTGAGGAAACGGATGCGGCCGACATTGACGCCGGCGAGCCAGGCGGCGCGGATATTCTGGCCGATCGCCAGCACCGAGCGGCCATAGATCATGCGCTGCAGGGCGATGGCCGCACCGATGGTGAACAGCACGGTGAGGATGGCCAGCACCGGAATGCCGAGTATCTGCCGGTTGGCGAAATCGGCGAAGCCCGGCGGCGGCTTGATCTGCAAGCCGCGTCCGTAGCTGATGTCGATCGACTGGATGATGAAGCTGGCCGACAGCGTGGCGATGATCGGCGGGATGCGCAGCGCCCAGATCAGCAGATAGTTGGCGGCGCCGATCGCCGCCCCGCAGGCAAGCGCCGCCAGCAGCCCGACCACGATCATGGAATCATTGCCGTCCATCACTTTCATCGCGACGGCGCTGGCAAGGCCGATATTGGCCGGCAGCGACAGGTCGACATTGCCCGGGCCGAGTGTGATGACGAACATCTGGCCGACGCCGACAATGACGGTGAACACCGCCAGCGACAGGGCCGCCGTCACCATGCCGCCGGCGCCATAACCGCCGGTGAAGGCGATCGTCGCCAGCCACACCAGAAGCGCGCCAATGAACGACCAGATCCAGGGTTTGGCGAGCAGCGATTTCACCGATGTCATCGCTCACCTCTCCTTGCGGCTGATCAGCACCCGCGCCGCCAGCACGATGATGAGGATGGCGCCGTTGGCGGCAACCTGCCAATCGGGTGGAATGTGCATGAAGGTGAGCAGCGGCGAGGCCGCCAGCGCCAGCGTCAGCGCGCCGATCACAGCACCTATCGGCGACACCCGGCCGCCGACGAATTCGCCGCCGCCGAGGATGACGCCGGCGATCGCCAGCAGCGTGTAGCCATTGCCGATATTGGCGTCGGCCGAGGTGGTGATGCCGATCAGCGCCATGCCGGACAGCACGCCGAACAGACCGGCCAGCGCAAACAGCACGATCTTGGTCTTGAGCAGCGACCAGCCGGCGCGGCCGAGTGCCGCCGGATTGCCGCCGGAGCCGCGCAGGATCACGCCATAGGAAGTGCGCATCAGGCCGAAATGAACGATGAGGCCGATCAGCAGCGCGGCGATGATCGGGAACGGAATGAAGGGCGGCTTGAACGCCATCAGCCCGAGCAGCCAGTCCGGCGCCTTGCCGCCCGGTTTGGGCAAGACGAGAATGGCAAGCCCCTGCCAGACGAAACTCATGCCGAGCGTCACCACGATCGAAGGCAAATTGCGC
Organism: Mesorhizobium sp. M7A.F.Ca.CA.002.05.1.1; assembly: GCF_003998335.1. NCBI lineage: Bacteria > Pseudomonadati > Pseudomonadota > Alphaproteobacteria > Hyphomicrobiales > Phyllobacteriaceae > Mesorhizobium > Mesorhizobium sp. M7A.F.Ca.CA.002.05.1.1. The sequence goes on from NZ_RZQI01000706.1 coordinate 2,172, forward strand.
AGATGGATCAGCGCGCCGAGCAGCGCATAGACGCCTATCGACCCGAGCAGGATCATCACGCCGATGAGCGGCGCGTCCTTCAGCCAGGTCGCCGTGACACAGCCGACGAAGCCGACGAAAGTACCGATCGACAGGTCGAGCTCGTTTCCGGCGATAACGAACATCTGCGCGATGGTCGCCAGCGCGATCGGGATCGCCAAATTGAGCATCAGGCTGAACCCGAAATAGCTGATGGCGCGCGGGTTGAGCCAGGCGATGGCGAGCAGCACCAGCGCCAGCGACAGCGCCGGCAGCAGCCCGCGCAACAGACGGGCACGGGCCAGTGCGCCTCGCTCGGCGGACGTCCTGGCGGCGGTGTCGAGGCTGGCGGCCGTCATCTCAGGCCGCATCGCCGAATGAGGACTGGATGATCTTCTCTTCGGTCAACTCGTCGCGGCGCAGATTGGCGACGATGCGGCCGTTCTTGAAGACATAGATGTGATCGCAATTGTCGAGCTCTTCGGTTTCCGTGGTGTACCAGAGGAAGGTGCGGCCTCGGGCAGCCTCTTCGCGCACGAGGTCATAGACCTCCAGCTTAGTGCCGATATCGACGCCGCGCATCGGGTCGTCCATCAGCACGATCTGCGCGTCCGAGCCGAGCGCGCGGGCAAACAGCGCCTTCTGCTGGTTGCCGCCCGACAGCGAGAAAATGTTGTTGTTCATATCGGGCGTGCGGATGCCGATCTTCTTCTGCCAGAATGCGGCGAGCTCGGCCTCGCGCTGCGGCGAGATCAGCAGCCCGCTGCGCAACCGCGCCAGCGAGCGGATGCCGATGTTCTCAGCGATCGACCATTGCGGAAAAATGCCGTCCGACTGGCGGTCGCCGGCGACCAGCGCCACCGGTGCGGTCACCTCGATACCGGCCCGGGCGCGCGATGCAGCAGTGAAGATCGCCAGCAGCAGATCGGTCTGGCCGTGTCCCGCCAGACCGGCAAGGCCGATGATCTCGCCGGCGCAGGCGACGAGGTCGGTGC
>NZ_RZQI01000707.1:0-3183 GCF_003998335.1 Mesorhizobium sp. M7A.F.Ca.CA.002.05.1.1
AGGCAGGATCAAGCTGGTTGCGTTGTGGGTCAGCGTGAGAATGCCCGCGAACGTCAGGACGCGCTCGGCGCCAGCGGCCACAGTGCCGAAGGCGGTAATCGCGACGGTTCCGGTGACCGTAACCGCGACACCCGTCGCATTGGCAAGATTGACGGTTGCCGCCGATGCCATGTTGGTGCCGGCGGCGTTGAAATTGTCGCTGCCGCCTACGGCCGTCGCGGCGCCCGAGCCGCCAGCCGTCAGTGGCCTTGCCGCGTTGGCATCGGCGACAAGATCGGCCACAAGCGCGTTGTATTTCGCGCTTTCGATCGTTGTGTTCGGTGTTCCAGCGGTCCCCGGAGGGGCCGAATATACTCCACCAGCGCGAGGCATGGCCGCTCCAATTCTATTGGTCGGCGCTAGGGTGCTGGTGCCTCTACGAAAAGATAAGCTACTTGGATTGCGTCATTCGCCAAAGAACGACGCCACCATTAGAAAAAGTTTATCCCCTTGTATTCGTTCGGTTATTCTGTCGGATTGCCGCCCAATAATTTGGGAAACATTGACGATGCGCCTATCTACACCTTTATGAGGTGGTTCGGGAGAGCAGCCTGGACCGCTGCTCTCCCGACAACCGAGAAAGGAGGTGAAATCTTAAATGGCTGTCTGGGCCTATCTCACGCTGAGTTTGCTGCATGTCGCAAACGGCGTGATCTACTTCGTCCTCGCCTTCTTCGGGTAATCCGAAGTTGGTGTTTCCAACCTTAGACGGCAACCCCCAGCGCCGCAACTTTAGCGGATTCTGTATCGGGAGTCCTCGATAGGTGCTGCCCGCCGCTACCCGGCGGCGGGCAGTCTTAGCGATTGCCTCGACGACGCCTGACCATGGCGTCAACGGCTTCCTTCACCGACTGGTTGCTGCGGATTGAGCCGTCCGGCATAGCCTGGTAGGCGCCCTTGTCACCTTCAGACTTCACCACCGCAACTATTGCCTCACGCCATGCGAGGCCCAGATACCGGAAGGCGGACGCGTAGTGTTCGGCCCAGTTCTTCACCGGCACGTCCCGGAAGCATTTCTTGTCATCGTCCCACTCGCGGCGGAAAGCCTTCAGGCCCTCGATGCCATCGGCCACGCGCTCATTGTTTGCGAACCGGGCAAGCTTGATAGTCTGCCGGCCGGCATTCACCCCATCAGCAAAGCTCGCAATGCCGACCATCTTCGGCTTGCGACCATGATCCTTCAGCGTTTGCAGCCGCGTGCGAGCCGTTCCCCATTGCGGGTGCAGGATATCGTGCGGAACGTAGTCGTTGCCCTTGTAGCCCTGGTCGTCGAGCCATTTGCACCAGTCTGAGAGGTCTTCGCTGTCGGGTAGATAGAAATCGACGATAATGGGCGTACCGTCGATGACCTGAAAACACCAAATCGGATTGTTGGCCGCCTTGCCCAGGTCCCATACTGTATGAACCGGATAGGCCGGGTTGACCGCAATCGGACGACCAATGCGCCCGTCCCGCTCTGCCTTGGCAACTTCGGCGCCCCAATATGATCCGACGAGCGCGCCCGCGAACGAGCAATAGAATTCCTGGTCTATCAGGAGATCCGCAATCTCCTTGCCGAACAGGCCGGTATAGATCACCCGCTGCTCTTCAATGTCCTCTTCCGAAATCGCCTGTGTCGCGTCAACGCCCAGGACTTCGGTGAACCAGCCGCGCGGGTTCGACAGCGGATCAAAGGCGTTGCCCTTTGTGGCGTCCAGCATGCCCTTGGCGTGATTGTTGCCACGTGGCGTGGTGATGAACGAAGCCCAGCCGCCATTTTCCGCCAGGATGGGCGACAGGTACGCCCACGCCGCCGGCTTCGCCAATGCCCATTCCGAAAAGGTGATTCCGACTGGTGGCGATCCAACCAGGCTGTTGAAGTTGTCGCTGCCAACGACCTGGAAAGTCGACCCGACCTTGAAGCGGACAAACATTTCATTGTCATTCATGTTCTCGATTAGAGGCTCTGGGAAGGCCTCGAACAGCCGGCGCTTGCCCGAATGCGGGTTGATCGCGTTCCATATCGCCTTGCGCGCCTGGGCGGCCTCGGGGAGCATGTGCCAATACGTGCCGGGACGCTCATGGGCGGACACGGCATGCATGTTCAGATTTATCTCGTCCTTGCCGGCGCGGCGGTGCCAGAATAGGAGCTGGCGCTTACACCCCTGCTCCCACGTGTCCCATGCCTTCTTCTGATACCAGCGAGGCCGCCAGCCGGCGTTAGGTAGCTGGATTGTCGGCATTCGCCTGTGCTTCCTGGTCCGCCAGCTTCAGCACTTGAACCACTAGCGGGCCGCCCTCGCCGTCAGTGAGCGCCACCTTGGCGCCGTACTTCTTCGGCCGCATGCGCTCAGCAATCCATTTGCGCGTGTCGATGCGAAGCCGCGAGCGCTGGATGTTCTCGCTGTTGAGCTGTTCGGTGGTCGTTCCGTCGCCGTTGACCTTGGTCATGTAGTCGTTGCTGCTGTCGTCGGCGATATCCGGCATTTCGTCGACGTGGGTGTCTGCCTGGAGTTCGCGCGCCCGCGCGTACTGGTCAAAAAACGCTGCGCGGGCCGGATTGAGCAGCCAATTGAACACAGTCGCTTTCGACGGCATGTCGTCGGCTTCACAGATCGACCGCAGGCTGTTCCCCTCTGCCAGGCTCTGGCAAATGGTATCGGCTATCTCCTGGGTGAACTCACTTGGCCGTGCCATTGCCCGACTCCTTCAGCCTGATCTGCACAAGCCGCACATTGATGCCGAGCTGCTTCGAAATCTGTCGGGCTGACATGCCTAGCGCCTTCATGTCGTTGATCGCTTTCCGCCTTTGGAGGGCGAGGAGCCGGCCCCGGTGTTTGAAGGGCCGCTTTGCCCTGACATCACCCTTGTCTCGGGCTCGCTTCACGTATTGGACGACTGTGGTAGGCGAAATGTCTAGAGACTCTGCAATGGTCTCGTAGGTGCTCATCTCCTGGTACATGTCGAGCGCCTTGTTGCGGCGCCTGGTCACGATGTCGACCGCCTTCCCGCCCCTCTTGTTGAAGGACGAGTAGGCGTGGAACGGCAGCGGCGCGCGGTGAGGCTTTCGATGCTCCATCAGTTCTCCATTCATCGCGGCAACTGCCCGGATCGATTGTTCGCCTGCGGTCGGCGCAATGTCAGGATTTCGCTAGGCGTCAAAGG
>NZ_RZQI01000708.1:0-3174 GCF_003998335.1 Mesorhizobium sp. M7A.F.Ca.CA.002.05.1.1
GCAGCGGGTGCCGCGACCGCCTTGTCGCTCTTGGTTTGCGCCGCCACGGCCGCCACGCCGACGGTGCAGGCAACACCCAGCATCGCCACGAAATACGCGTACTTCCTCATCAAGATCCCTCCCGCCCGGCTCCGCCTCGGGCCAGCTAGAAACTGACCTTGAGAGACGCGCTGATCGCGTTCTGTTTAACCGTTTCGCCGAAGGCGCCATTATATCTGACGGACATGCCGACGCCATTGACGCCGTTCAGCTCAAGGCCGGCGCCGACCCGATAGAGCGGCGAATCGACGGCCTCCGTCAAGTGCAATGCGGGGTTGCCAGGCAGATTCTCCGCCGCCGCGAAGCGACCTTCGATTTCCCACTCCTTGTCGGAAAACTCCACGCCAGCCTTGCCGTAGACGCGAAGGCTGGCAATGTCGCTGAGTGCAATGTCGGTACCGATCTCGAAAGCCGGCGTCGCCGAATAATACATGTTGGCGCTGCCGTCGAAGTTGAAGGCGGCAACCGAGCCCACTTCCTTGCCGGAAACACGCAGCCAGCGCGCGTCGAACTGCAGGGTCGGCTGCAGGTAGAAAGCACCCATCTCCTGCGTTATGCCGAGCCGCGCCGAACCGCCGAACTGGGCGGTTTTCTGCGTGTAGGTGACACTGTTGCCGATGCCAGGCAGCAATGCCTCCGGCAGATAATCGCCGATCAGCGTTTCGCCCGGAATGAAGGCCACCTGATCGAGATGCGTATCGCGCTCGCCCTTGAAGGAGCCGGTGCCGCCGCCGACTGCGAAGTCGATGAAGTAGTTCTTGTCGGCATATTTCGCCAGCGCATACGCCTGCCAGGATTCGCCTGTCGTGGCCGACAGCAATTCGCCGTTGAAATCGATCTTCGAGTCGAATTCGGTCCGGCCTATCGTTGCGCCGAGCGACCAGTGCTGGCTGACCTCGCCAATGCCGCCAAGCGACATCGTCTTCATGACGTCGTCTCGGCTGGTGGTGCCGGCCTCAGCGTCGCGGCTGTACTCGGCTTGCGGACTGATCGACGCCCAGACACAGCGTCCGTCGGGATCCTTGTAGGCGCGAACGCCGGTGCATTCGCGCGCCGCCTCCAGCATGATGTCCGTGGAGCGGTTGATCATCTCGAATGTGTGCACGGCATAGTGCGGCGTCAGCCGCGTCAGGGCCGAGCCGAGCTCCATTTCATCGGGCAGGAAGCGCAGCATGTTGATCAACAGCGCCATCGGATTGTCTGGGCTCGAAGAAGCCTCGACATCATCGAGATACTGCGCCATCTGGAAGACGCCGGGATCGGTCGTGCCGGAGTTAGGATCCTGTGCCAACTCCAGGAAAGTCGGATTGTCGGCATAGAGAACCAGATCCGTTCCGCCGACCACCTTGGTCAGGAAATTGAAGCCGACCGCCGGATGCAGCGTCGTGGGCGTGATGCCGGAATCGGTCATCGCCGATCCGGTGGCCAGCACATATTCGGCGAACAATTTGTCGATCGACAGGAAATTCAACGGCGCTTCACCATCGAAGTCTCCGGCCACCGTTAGTGCCAGGGCATCCGTGATCTGGTTGTTGAGATCGACGTCGGTGACGAAGTCGCCCGAGAATATCTGCGTGAAGCCGCCCGTGACATCCACTTTGGCCACGACGCCGATGCCCTGATTGGTAAACAGCCCGTCATTGGTGAACTTGCCGCCGCCGAGATCGATGGTCTTGAGGCCGACCATCGAGGCGTCGGCGATATTGTGGAAGCTGTTCGTGCCGCCGCCGAGGTCCATGTTGCCGATCACCCGTCCGAGCGTGTCGGCGCTCTTCGAATTCTCCACATGGTCATCGCCCGATGTGCCGGTGATAGCCAGTGGGCTGAAATCGTCCAGAAGCGATTCCAGGATCGCATTCGTCGGCACGACGGGACCGGGCGCCAACAGGAAGGCTTGGAATGCCTGAAATTGCGACGCCTGGATGGTGAAACTCGGCGTTGCCCCCATCGCATAGAGCAGGCTGTGGTTGTTCAGCGTGTTGTCTGCGCCCCCGACAAGCATCGCCGCCACGCCGGTTCCGGCACCGCCGATCGTGTACTGGCCATTCAGGTTGATGGTGATGTTGCCCTTGGCGCCCTTGGCCGTGCTCTCGCCATAGACAGCCACGGAATCCGCACCTTGCGCGAACAGGCTGTCACCCGCCGTCAGATCGACCGCATGGGCATTGCCGTCGCCTGTCGCGCTCTGGCCGAACATCGCATACGAACTTGCGCCCTTGACCCAGACTTGGCTGTCCGTGCTAGCGGCCGACGCCGCAGCGTCGCCGATACCACCTTGCGAGCCGGCCGCCGACTGGCCCATGGCCAGCGAATCCATGCCGCCGGCGCCACCGCCACCGCCCACCGCCTGGGCAACGACGCCGTGTCCACGGTCGCCATCGGTCTCAATGGCGCCGGACTGGATGATGGTTACCTTGCCGCCGGTGCCCTTGGTGCCACCAGGCGTGTTGAAGCCGATGGCGTTTGGCCCGCCGCCGTCGTCGTCGGCGCCAAAGCGGCCGAAACCGGCACCACCGATGCCGCCGCCGCCACCGACCGACTGCGCGATGATGGCGATGGAATCCTTGCCCGTCGTCGTGATCGTGCCGGTGCGGATGACGGTAACATCGCCGCCATCGCCGCCATTGCCGCCGAGACCGCCAATGGCCAACGCATTCGAGCTCTTGCCCTTGGCGTCGCCGCCATAGCCGCCACCGCCGCCGACCGATTGCGCGACCACGCCATGCGCGCGCTCGCCATGGGTGATGATGGTGCCGGAAACCGTGACATCGAGCTTGCCGCCATTGCCGCCATTGCCGCCGAAGCCGCCAAGCTGCAGCGCAACCGACTCGTCTCCCGCCGTGTCGGCCGATACCACGCCGCCATAACCGCCGCCGCCGCCGACGGACTGGGCGAAAATGCCGAGCGCTCCATCCTTCCAGGTTTCGATGATGCCGTCATTGTTGACCGTGACATGGCCGCCATTGGAGCCGTCGCCGCTCGGCAGAGAAATCGCGCCGCCGATCGTCATGTCGGCCTCCGAAGCGTTGGCCGCGGCACCCGAAGCACCGCCGCCACCGCCTACCGATTGCGCGAAAATGCCGTGCGAAAGATAGCCGAGCGTGGTGATCTTGCCATGATTGTCGACGATTACGT
>NZ_RZQI01000709.1:0-3173 GCF_003998335.1 Mesorhizobium sp. M7A.F.Ca.CA.002.05.1.1
CCGCGATGCGCGTGTCCCCGATCGCACTGAGCGCGACACGCGCATAGACGTGCTCCGTGCTCTCGCTTTGCTGACCATCTATGTCGACCATGTGCCAGGTACCGCCTTCGAGTATCTGACCTACAAGAATTTCGGCTTTTCCGATGCGGCGGAAGTCTTCGTGCTGATCTCCGGCATCTCGGTCGCACTTGCCTATGGCAGGAAATTCCAACCTGGAAACCGGCTGCTGGCAACCCTGAAGATGTTGCGCCGCGCCGGTGTGCTTTATGCCACCCACATCGTCACCACCATGGTGGTGATGGCCATGTTCTGCGCTGCGGCGGTGTTTGCCAGGCGGCCGGAGCTTTTGACGATGATCAACATCGAGCCGTTGATCAAGAATACGCCGCAGGTGCTGATCGGCATCGTGACGCTCGGCCACCAACTCGGCTACAACAACATACTGCCCGTCTATGCGGTGCTGCTCTTGCTGACGCCGGTGTTCCTGCTCATTGTCAGCTATCGGCCGGTCTTGGCACTGGTCGCCTCCGGCGCCCTGTGGCTGGTCGCGGGGGTTTATCAAATTGCTCCGCCCAACTATCCCGAGCCCGGCTTCTGGTTTCTCAACCCGCTGTCGTGGCAGTTCCTTTTCAACATCGGCCTGGCAGGTGCATTGCATGTGCGTCGCGGCGGTACCATCCCGGTCAATCGCTGGCTGGTTGGCGCGGCCTTGGCCTACACCGCTGTGGCACTGGTCTGGGTGCACAGCCCGCTTTGGGGGCATATCTCCTGGTTTGGCCTGCCTCCGGTGCTGACCGGCTTCGACAAGACGTTCCTGTCGCTGCCGAGGCTGCTGCATATATTGGCGGTGAGCTACCTGATCGTGGCATTCCCGGCGGTCTCGAACCTGTTTCGCACCGGACGCGATCATCCGCTTGCCATATTGGGCAAACGATCGCTGCCGATTTTCATTGCCGGCACGGTGCTTGCAATGGCGGCGCAAGTGCTGAAGCTGATCAATCCGGGCGGATTTGCCTATGACAGCCTGTTGATATCGGCCGGCATCGTCATGCAGTTCGCGCTCGCCTACTATCTCGAATGGCTATCGGGCCTTGGCTGGTCCGGCAAAAGCAGGCCGGCTCACAACGCCGCACCGCCCGTCCATGCTGCATCCTTCGCGATGCCGGCCATGGCGACAAGAATGGGCCGTTGAGCTCAGGCGGGCGAGGGGCCGGATGAGGCTCGCACCACGAGTTGGACCGGCAGCGATTGCCGGCTGAACGAACCGTCATTTTCAAGGATCGCCTTGACGGCAAGGCGGCCCATCTCGGCGATCGGCTGGACGATCGTGGTCAGCGGCGGCTTGGAAACCGCCCCCTCCGGAACACCGTCGAAGCCGACGACCGAAACATCGCCCGGCACCGCAATGTCGTGCTGCCGCAGCCAGTCCAGCGCATGGAGCGCCATCCTGTCGGACATCGCCAGAATGGCTGTCGGCGTCTCGGCACCGGCGAAAATATGGTCGAGGCCGGCCCAAACGCTCTTCTCGTCATTGACGGTTTCGTAGATCGGCACGCGCGAGACGTCGACGCCGACCCGGGAGAGTTCGGCGAAATAGCCACGCAAGCGGTCGCGCGTAGCCGAGTAGAGGGCCATTTCCACCTGCTCCCTTGTGGTAGGGCCGAAGCCTGCGTCGGCACAGGGCAGGGTAAGCACGGCAAAGCGGCGATGTCCGAGTTCGGTCAGGTGGCGGGCGGCCAGGCCAGCCCCGGCGATGTTGTCGACGCCGATTGCTGCAACGGCGTCGTCGTCGTCCGAATCGAGATCGAGCGCGACAAAAGGGAGTTTGCGTTCACGCGCCAGTTCGACCAGCCTTGAACCGCCATCGACGCAAAAGACGATGAAACCGTCGACCAGCGCACTTTGGATGTTCCAGGCAAGCTGTTCGTTGTTGGCTGCGGAGACCAGCGAAATCCCCGCACCGGTCGCGTCGCAGGCCTGCGAGATGCTGGCCATCATCACCCGGGCAAAGGGGTCGTCGAAGAAATAGGAGAGGGGTTCCGCGGTCGCGACACCGATGGCATTGACCTTGCCGGCGCGCAGCAGCCGGCCCTTGGGATCCGGTCCGCCATATCCCATGGCCTCGGCTGCCGCCTTGACCCGCTCGCGGACCTCCTCGCGCACGATCTCCGGCCGGGCGAACACGTTGGACGCGGTGCCGTGCGACACGCCGGCCGCCTTGGCAATGTCCGCCAGACGGACCGGTCTTGTCTTTGCAGAGGTCAATGGCGCCATCTTCGTCTCCTGAATTCCTCCCTCCTAACACTTTCGTTGGATCGGTTCAAATTTTGACTTGATCACAGTCTCGGCAAGGCGTATGTTTGAATCGATCCAAGCGAACGGTGGTTCTCTAAATTGGATCGATTCAACATATTTAGGGGAGTTGTGCCATGCATCCCGTCAATTTTCTCTTCGAAGATATCTACCGCAACGACTGGAGCATCTCGTCGAACACCACGACGCAGAAGCGCCGTGGCAAAGCCAGCCCATGGGTTCGCGAGTTGCGGTTCCTTGTGGAGCGCAAGCGGAGCTGATCGTGGTCGGTTTTTCGCGCCTGTCGATTGGATCGATTCAAGGACTAGAAGGAGCGCACATCATGCATCCCGTCAGCTATCTGTTCGAAGACATCTACCGCAACTATTGGGGCATCGCGAGGCCGGAACGGCATTGGTTGGCGAAGCTGCGGCGACGCAATCGCGAATTGCTCATCAAGCCCGAGCGCCGGCAGGACTAGCAGCCCACGCTTTTACATTTGGCGCGGGCAGGCGTCAGGAACGCATGCGCACCAGCGCCGAGGCGGCGATCGCCAGCCAGCCGGTAATGAGTAGCGTGCCGCCGATCGGCGCCGACAGCGGGAACAGCCGCGACCCGATGAAATCGCGGGCCAGCAGATCGCCGCAGAACAGCAGAAGCCCAACCAGCAGGATCAGGCTGCCGATGCGCAGCATCCGGTTCGCCCCAAGCAATCCGGCGGCGAGGAAGACCGGCGCATGCATCAGCAGGAAGGATGCGGCGGTGCCGACGAAGGCGCCGCCCAGATGCGCCGCCGCGGCCGACAGCGCCACGCCGGCGGCGCCGCACAGGCCGCCGGCCAGGACGAGGATACGGCCGCTGTTGTCGGAAGGTCGTTCGGC
>NZ_RZQI01000710.1:0-3170 GCF_003998335.1 Mesorhizobium sp. M7A.F.Ca.CA.002.05.1.1
GAGCGCGAGAAGTGCGCCGGCCGACAAAAGATATTTGTTCATGATGGTCCCTCGGATTTTCAAAATTTGTCGAACCGGCCGGATCAATTGGCGTGATCGTCCATGGCGCCACCGCCCATGCCTTCGACAGCGAAATCGACGCTGACGGCGCCGGCCTTTTCGAAGGTCAGGACGGCGGAGAACTTTTCGCCCTGTTTGGGTTGCCGCTTCAGGCCGATGAACATCAAATGATAGCCGCCAGGGGCAAGCGCGACCTTGCCGCCGGCCGGAATTTCCAGGCCGCCGGCAACCGGCCGCATGGTCATGACGCCGTCCTTGACGCCCATCTCATGCAGCTCGGCCTTTTCAGAAACATCGGACGAAATCGACACCAGCCGGTCCGGTGCACTGCCATTGTTGGTGACGGTGAAATAACCCCCGGCCACTTTGGCACCGGCAGGTGTGGCGCGCGACCAGGGGTGGCCGATCTCGAGATCGCCAAGTTTGAACTCATGCGCGAGGACGGACTGGGCGCCTGTGAACAGCAGCGCAAGAGCCAGCACGGCAATGCCGACACGCTCTTCGATGCCGCGTAGAATGCCGCCGGGCGCAGGACGCGCGGCGTCAGGGAAAAAATAGGACATGGTTGCTCCATGAAGTGATGGTCGCGCCGTTGCCGGTCGCGAGCAGTTTGATCTTTGGATGGGTACGCCCACGAAAGGTTCCGCCGGGCAAACAGGCTCAGGCCGTCAGCGGCGGCGCGCGCGGGTTCGACGGCGAGCGCTCACGCGCAAAGTCGAGATGAATGGCCGCCGGGAAGACAAAGGCGACCGTTTCAAAGGAAAGGCTGTGCAATGCTAGCCCGGCATCGGGCGGCGGCGCAAAGGCCGCCGAAACCATGCTGCAGCCGAGCACGCAGCATGCCGGAAGATGGGAGGGACGCTGGTCGCCGCCCGGAAGCTGGGTGGCGCCATCATGGGTACAGATGACGTTGCCGAACGCATCGAGCTGCGATGCGTTGGGACCGGCGCCGAAGGCGAATGCGCCAAGCGTCGACTGGAGCAACAGCAAGTAGGCCGCGACAAGCGCGACCGGCATGCTCCACCGTCTCCTCGATACGCCCAAAGCCCTGCCTCTTCACAGCAACGCGACATACCTAGCACGGGGCTGGCGGGTGGAAAATCGCCAAATCACCGCTGCGGCAACGCGGCATATCAATGCATGTCGCCCAAAAGGGTGCGGCGGTTTTGGGACAACGACATGCATGAAACAAGACTCTGAGCCTCAGCGCGGCTCAGGATTTTTGTAGCGACCGGCTCTCCGGGATCGAGGTCAGCAATGTCTGGCGCGCCGACTTCAGATGCTTGCGGCAGGCGGCGTCGACCTTGCCGAGGTCGCGCGATTTCAGCGCCTCGATATAGACCAGATGCTCGCCGATCGCGACTTCGTTGCGTTCGCGTTCCTGCGCCTTGTTCCACTGGTAGTGGTAGTGGAAGATCATGGCGATGACATCGTAGAAATCGACGATGAAGCGGTTATGCGATGCCCGGTGGATGAGTCTGTGCAAGCGCTCATCCAGCTCGGAGAATTCGTTGAAGCGGGTGGAGATCTCGTTTGCCAGCTGGCGATGCTCGTCTTCCAGACGGTCGAGATCGGCCCAGACCGCGCTGTCCTGCGGCAGAGCGGTGAAGGCGGCCGCCGAGCGCAGTTCGAACATTTCGCGGATTTCGGTCAGCTCCAGCGCGAAGGCGCGCGTAAAGCCCTTCAGCACCCAATGGCTGTTGCGGCGCTTCTCGATCAGGCCGAAGCGGGAGAAGCGGATCAGGAACTCGCGCACGCTGGTGGTGCCGACGCCGATCTCACGCGCCAGTTCGAGTTCGTTGATCTGCATGCCGGCTTCGGCGCCGCCGGCGAGCAGCCTGCGCATGAACGACCGTTCGATGATCTCGGCCAGCGTGTCGGTCTCTTCTTCGGGGAAAAAATCGTCCGGACGCGCTTCGCGCAGCACCGTCTTGGCGCGCTTGTCCCAGGCGATCAGCCCTGTCTCTTCCATGCGCGCAAGAATGGTGCGGACGGTCGTACGGCTGACGCCAAGCAAGGTGCCCAGTTCCGGCTCCGAAGGCAGGCTGCGCGTTTCGTCGAGCAGCCGCAGGCAGCGGTTGTAGGCATCCTTGTAGACGTTGTTGCTCTTCGACATCCCTGACCCGTTGCACGCCGTCGCTTGCGGCGGCCGGTTTGAAGCGCAATATGACGTTCCCATGGCCCTGAGAAGCGAAATTGCTTCCCGGAACAACCAAGGACATGCGGAACTCCCCAGTGAAAAAACAATTGACGCAAAACTGTTTTTTCACGATAAAAGACAATATCTCTAAACAGACGCGTGTCAATCCGTCCGCGCAACCCAGGATCACCCAGGAAACCGCCCGTGAACGCCTCCAACTGCATTCTCCTGTCCCCCGCCGACAATGTCGCCGTCGCCAATGGCCGCATCGAGATCGGCACCGCGCTGCCGGGCGGTGCCGTCGCCAGTGCGCTGATCGAGCCCGGCCACAAGGTGGCGATCCAGCCGATCGCCGTCGGCGAGGCCGTGGTAAAATACGCCCAGGCGATCGGTCGCGCGACACAGGATATTGCAGCGGGCGAGCACGTTCATTCGCACAATCTGGTTTTCGAATCCGGCCGCTTGCCGGTCGTGCCGCCGAGCGAGGCCGAGCACGCGACGGAGGCCGACCGGGCCCGCACCTTCATGGGCTATCGCCGCGCCGATGGCCGCGCCGGCACGCGCAACTTCATCGGCATCGTCGCCAGCGTCAATTGCTCGGCCACCGTCTGCCATTCCATCGCCGACACCGCCAACCGCACGCTGCTGCCTAAATATCCCGGCATCGACGGCTTCGTGCCGATCGTCCACGGCCAGGGCTGCGGCATGAGCGGCACCGGCGACGGCATGATGGTGCTGCACCGCACGCTTGCCGGCTATGCCCGCCACCCGAATTTCGGCGGCGTGCTGATGGTCGGCCTCGGCTGCGAGGTCAACCAGCTCACCCTCTACGGCCAGAAGGGCGTCGCTGCCGGCAAGCGCCATTTCAACATCCAGGACGCCGGCGGATCGCGCAAATCGGTGGAAAAGGCGATGGGCGTGCTGGCCGAGATCGCCGAGGAAGTCGGCCAGCTGAAGCGTGAGCCGATCC
>NZ_RZQI01000070.1:0-12315 GCF_003998335.1 Mesorhizobium sp. M7A.F.Ca.CA.002.05.1.1
GTCCAGCACCTTGGCGTTCAGCTCTTTTTCGAGATTGCGCTGCTGCACCGGGGTCAGCGGATGGTCGACGACGACCACTTCCGCATGTCCCTCTTTGACGATTTCCGCGAACTCCGCAACCTTGCCGCTGCCGAGCAGCGTCGCCGGGCGCGGATCGTTGACGGTCACCACCGCAGTGTGGATCAGATCCAGGTTGATGGCGCGGGCAAGGCCGACGGCCTCGTCGTGGCGAGCATCAGCCGAACGCATCAGCCGAGGACGGTTGGTCTCGTCGTCGTTGCGCTGGTGGCGGGTAAGGACGGGCACAATGACAACAGCCCGGGTCGGGCCCTTGGCTTCCGTCCCGGGATGATGCGTTGGTTTCCCGCGAACGGTGGCGTCCGCGTCTTTCTCACGTGCCAATCAGGCGCCCTGGCTTTCCTCGCCATCGAACATCTGAACCGGCTGGCTCGGCATGATCGTGGAAATGGCGTGCTTGTAGACGAGCTGGGAGTGACCGTCACGGCGCAGCAGGACACAGAAATTGTCGAACGAAGTGACCACGCCGGTCAGCTTGACGCCGTTGATAAGGAAGATGGTGAGCGGGTTCTTGCTCTTGCGAACTGAATTCAGGAACAGGTCCTGAAGGTTTTGCGATCGTTCCGCCATTGTTCTTGTCTTTCGCCGATCCCCTTCGGTTTGCAAGCCAATGCGCCAAATTAACGGGCGCATGTCAAGCTCGCAAACACCGTCTTGTCGTCAGTAACGACAAGCAGAACGAGATATATTGATGTTCATTCCACCTGTGCGGTTATCAGGCTGGACTTTTTTCCGCAATGTCAAAAAAGGCCTGCCGCAAGGAAAGTGTTATTGAGCCGGGGTGCCCATTGGCGACCGTATCGCCGTCGATAGCCACCACCGGCATGGCGAGTGTCGTTGCGGAGCTGATGAACGCCTCGCGTGCCGCCTTGGCCTCGGCGACGGAAAAGCCGCGCTCCTCGATCTTCAGGCCGAGCTTGGCCGCCACTTCGAACATGGTCGTGCGGGTGATGCCGCGCAGGATGCCGTGCTCCGCCGGCCTGGTGACCAGGACGCCGTCCCGAGTGACGATCCAGGCATTGGACGAGCCGCCTTCTTTTACGTTGCCTTCGGCGTCGACGAACCAGGCTTCCTGCGCACCGGCCTCCTTTGCCTTCTGCTTGGCCAATACATTGGGCAGCAGCCCGACGGTCTTGATGTCGACGCGGTCCCAGCGGTTCTCCGGCACGGTGATGACCGCGATGCCGGTCTCGGCTCGCTTTGCTCCGGCTGCGGGGTCGGCCTTCCTGGCGGTCACCACCAGGGCCGGCTTGGTGTCTGCGGAAGGGAAGACAAAGTCGCGGCTGGCGACGCCGCGCGTCACCTGGACATAGACCAGGCCGTTGGCGACATGGTTGCGGTTGACCACCTCGCGCAGGATAAGCGGCAGCACGTGAGAGGTGACTGGCCAGGCGATCGACAATTCGGTCAGCGAGCGGTTCAGCCGCGCCAGATGGCGCGGCATGTCGACGATGAAGCCATGCGCCACCTCGCAGACCTCATAGACACCGTCGGCGAACTGATAGCCGCGATCCTCGATATGCACGGCAGCGTCGGCGTGCGTGACATAGCGCCCGTTGACATAGGCAATGCGCGGCATGGGCAACCTCTAAGAAATTCTGGGGCTTTCTTATGCGATTCCACCGCGGCCGTAACCGGCAAATGCTTGGCCCAGGCGCGGCTAACCCGCGTCAGACGCCCAGCGACTTCAGCTTGCGGTGCAGCGCGGAGCGCTCCATGCCGATGAACTCGGCGGTCTTCGAGATGTTGCCGCCGAACCGGTTGATCTGGGCGATCAGGTAGTCCTTCTCGAACTGCTCACGCGCTTCGCGCAGCGGCAGCGCCATGATGTGCTGGTCGGATTGATTCGGCGTGCGCGGCATGACATCTCCGATCTCGGCCGGCAACAGATCGGCGGTGATCGGCGCATCGACGTCGTCGCCGCGCGCAAGGATCATCAGGCGCTCGACATTGTTGCGCAGCTGGCGAACGTTGCCCGGCCAGTTGTGCGCCTGCAGCACGGCCAGCGCGTCGTCGCCGATGCGGCGCGGCTTGATGCCGGCCTGGCGGGCGATCTGCTTCATGAAATTGTCGACGAGGTAGGGAATATCCTCGCGCCGCGCGGCCAATCCCGGCACGATGACCGGAACCACCGCGAGGCGATGGTAAAGATCCTCGCGGAAACGCCCGTCGGCAATCATCGCTTCGAGGTTCTGCGAGGTCGAGGAGATGATGCGGACATCGACCTTGACCCGCTTGGTTCCCCCTACCCGCTCGAACTGCTGCTCGACCAGCACGCGCAGGATCTTGTTTTGCGTCTCGCGCGGCATGTCGGCCACCTCGTCGATGTAGAGGATACCGCGATGGGCCTCCTCCAGCGCGCCGACCTTGCGCTCGACGCCATTCGATTCGGTGCCGAACAGCTCGATCTCCATGCGCTCGGGCGTGATGTTGGCGGCGCTCAGCGTCACGAAAGGTGCGCTCTTGCGCGCCGACAGCGTGTGGATGGCGCGCGCGGCCAATTCCTTGCCCGAGCCAGACGGTCCGATGATCATCACGCGGCTGTTGGTCGGCGCGACTCGTTCGATGGTCTGGCGCTACTGGCTCATCGCCGACGACATGCCGATCAGATCGAAGGTTTCGCCGCTGCGCAGCTTGAGGTCGGAAACCTCGCGCCGCAATTTCGAGGTCTCGAGCGCACGCTCGGCAATAAGGATCAGCCTGTCGGCCTTGAACGGTTTTTCGATGAAGTCATAGGCGCCGCGACGGATGGCGGAGACCGCCGTTTCGATGTTGCCGTGGCCGGAAATCATCACCACCGGCAAGGTCGGATGCATGGTCTTGATCTCGTCGAGCAGCGCCAGCCCGTCCAGGCGCGAGCCCTGCAGCCAGATATCGAGGAAAATCAGCCGCGGCGCGCGATCAGCTATAGCAGCGAGCGCGCTGTCAGCATCGAATGCCGTGCGGGTTTCGTGACCTTCGTCGCTCAGTATGCCCGCGACGAGTTCACGGATGTCTTCCTCGTCATCGACGATGAGAATATCAGACGCCATTACCGACCTTTTCAGTTTCTCTTTCGTTTTCCGCCCTGCTTTCGCTGCGCGGAGCCGTTGCGGCCGCAGGCGGCAGGATGATGCTGATCATCGCGCCGCGCCCATCGTGGAAGTCCGCTGGAGCATCGTGTAGTTCCAGCCTGCCGCCATGGTCCTCCACGATCTTCTTGACGATAGCGAGGCCAAGTCCGGTGCCCTTCTCGCGTGTGGTCATGTAGGGCTCGAGCAGCCGTTGGCGATTCTCGCGCGGCAGGCCTTTGCCATTGTCGATGACGTCGATTCGAATCGCACCATTCTGGCGCCCGGCTTGAATCCGGATTATGCCGTGCGAACCGTCCTTCTGTTCCAATCCGTCGATCGCCTCGGCCGCGTTCTTGATCACATTGCCGAAGGCCTGCGCCATCAGGCGGCTGTCGAAAGTGCCCTTGAGCGGCTCCGTGCCGAATATCCGCTCGAAAGTGATGTCGGCGCGGCTGACCTCGACCAGGAACGAGGCCTCACGCAGCGATTCGCGCAGATCTATCGCCTTCATCTCAGGCTTTGGCATGCGCGCGAACGCCGAGAATTCGTCCACCATACGGCCGATATCCTCAACCTGACGGATGATGGTGTCGGTGCATTGGTCGAAAACCTCGCGGTCCTCGGTAATCACCTTGCCGTAACGGCGCTTGATGCGTTCGGCCGAGAGCTGGATCGGCGTCAGCGGGTTCTTGATCTCGTGGGCGATACGCCGCGCCACATCCGCCCAGGCCGACGAGCGCTGCGCCTGAACCAGGTCGGTGATGTCGTCGACCGTCACGACATAGGATTTTTCCTCCGAGCCGTCGTCGCCGGCCTCGATGGTGATCTGCACGTTGAAGGTCCGCTCGGCACCGGCGCGGTAAAAGGTCACCTGCTCGCGATAGACGGGTTTGCCGGACTTGCGACCGATCTCGAAGACGCGGCCGACATGCGGCAGTACGGCGGAAAGATTCTGCCCAAGGGCTGCGCTGGCCGAAATCGCCAGCATCGCCTCGGCCGAGCGGTTGACGATGGTGACGATGCCGTAGGGATCGACGCCGATGACGCCGGCGGTAACGCCGGCAAGCACGGCTTCGGAGAAGCGGCGCCGTTCGTCGATCAGGTCCTTGGCCGACAGGATCTCATTGCGCTGCGATTTAAGTTCGAGAAGCATCTTGTTGAAGGTATCGCCGAGCGAGGCGACATCGCCGTCCGAAGGCCTGACGGGAACCGCGACGTCGAGATTGCCGGTCGCCACCTCGTCGGCGGCGCCGATGAGCTGGCGAATAGGCCGCACCAGACGGTCGGCGACCGCAATGCCGGTCCAGATCGCGGACAGGATGATGATGAGCGTCAGCGACAGATAGGGCAGCGCGAAGGCCACCTGCGAGGTACGGCGGTTATCTTCCAGCCCCCGATATTCGTCGGTGTTGGACCTGACGATCTGCCTTGCCTTGATCACTTCGGGATCGACGAGCCGAATGGTGTAGAGGTAGAGTCCTTCGATCTCCCGCAGCTTGACGATGGCGCCCATGATGTTGCGCGTTTTCGGTTCGATCAGCACCGGCTTGCCGTCGGCAGCGCTGGCCACCGCGCCTTCCGGCGGCTCGGGCATGGCGAACTCCGTATCGGTCTTGGCGCTCATGACGAAAGAGCCGTCCGGCTTGATCAGCGCCGCATGGGCCAGCGAACGGCCCACGGCTTCCTTGTTCATCAAGTCGAGAAAGCCGGTACGATCAAGGCCGTAGAGCGTGCGCGACGCATCGAGATCATAGGCCATGGACAATGTCGTGCCCTGGAGGTTGCGGGCATTTTCCTGGACATAGGCGTCGGCGATCGAGAGGGACGAATTGACGATCGTCTTGGTGCGGATCTCGAACCAGCGGTCAAGGCCGATGTCGAGCGTGATCGAGGCAATGATGGCCACCATGATGGCGGGAATGGCGGCAACCAGGGCGAACATGGCGACAATGCGCACATGCAGCCGCGAAGCGGCCTTACCATGCCGGCGCGCCATCAGGATGCGGTGCACCTCACGCCCGACCAGCGCGATAAGAAACAGGACGAAAGCCGCGTTGAGGGCAATCAGCGCCAGCGTCGTCGACTCGTTCGGTGTGATCGGCGTGGCGCCGACGAGGATGGTGAACGAGATCGCAGCCGTCATCAGCGCGCCGACGACCGCGATCACACCCGGCAGCGCAAGCAGCCGGCGCCCGTCACGAGCGCCGGGTTCGCTGAAGAGCGGTTGGTTTGTTGTCGGTGCCTGCGGAGCCATGTCGCCGTCTAGAGCCATGATTGCGTCGGATGTATGCAACGCATTGTGGCGATTATGCAACAAGTGTGACCGAGACGGAAATCTTTCGCGAGCCGATCCCCTGAAAAGAGCGCGGGCTCAGATCAAGGCTCAGCCCTGCCGCGATGATTTGTAGACGTTGACGCCGAGCTCGCGGATCTTCTTGCGCAGCGTGTTGCGGTTCAAGCCCAGCAGTTCCGCGGCCTTGATCTGGTTGCCGCGGGTTGCCGTCATCGAAGCCAGGACGAGGGGAAACTCGACCTCGGACAGGATGCGCTGATAAAGCCCGGCAGGTGGCAAATCGCCGGCAAAGGAAGCGAAATAGCGCTGCAGGAAGTGCTCGACCGCCTGCCCGATCGACAAATCGTCGGGGATCAGATTGCCGCCACCCGGCACCACCGGACGTTCGCCGGTCTTGAGCTCCGCCTCGATGATCTCGGCGGAAATCTCGTCCTGCGAATAGAGCGCGGCGAGCCTGCGAACCAGGTTTTCCAGTTCGCGCACATTGCCCGGCCACGGATAGCGCTTCATCAACTCGATGCCGCCGGAAGAAATGCGCTTGGTCTGCAGGCCTTCCATTTCGCCGAGCTTGAAGAAATGGCGGACGAGGTCCGGCACATCCTCGGAGCGCTCACGCAGCGCGGGCAGCCGGAGCGGCACGACGTTGAGGCGATAGAAAAGATCCTCGCGGAAGAGCCCCTGGTTGATCAGCGTGCGCAGATCCTTGTTGGTGGCAGCGACGATGCGCACGTCGGTCTTGATCGGCGTGCGTCCGCCGACCGTGGTGTACTCGCCCTGCTGCAGCACGCGCAGCAGGCGCGTCTGCGCCTCCATCGGCATGTCGCCGATTTCATCGAGGAACAGCGTGCCGCCTTCGGCCTGCTCGAAGCGGCCGGTCGAGCGGTTCTGCGCGCCGGTGAAGGCACCCTTCTCGTGACCGAACAGTTCCGATTCGATCAGGTCACGCGGGATCGCCGCCATATTGATGGCGACGAAGGGGCCGCCGCGGCGGCGGCCATATTCATGCAGCGCGCGCGCCACCAGCTCCTTGCCGGTGCCGGATTCGCCCGAGATCATCACCGTCAGGTCGGTCTGCATCATGCGCGCCAGCATGCGGTAGATATCCTGCATGGCCGCCGAGCGGCCGACCAGCGGCATCGCGTCCGGCTGTTCTTCCGGCCGCGCATCGATCTTCGGCCGACGCGGCTCGGAAAGCGCCCGGTTGACGATGTTGAGCAGTTCGGTCAGGTCGAACGGCTTGGGCAGATATTCGTAAGCGCCGGTTTCGGAGGCGCGGATCGCCGTCATGAATGTGTTCTGGGCGCTCATGACGATAACCGGCAGCTCCGGCCTCGCCTTCTTGATGCGCGGCAGCATGTCGAAGGCGTTTTCGTCCGGCATCACCACATCGGTGATGACCAGATCGCCCTCGCCCGCCGCCACCCAGCGCCAAAGCGTCGAAGCGTTGGAGGTGACGCGCACCTCATGACCGGCGCGTGAAAGCGCCTGGTTGAGGACGGTGCGGATTGCCGCGTCGTCGTCGGCGACGAGAATATTGCCGCGAACGGTCATTTGAGGTCTCCTTCGCCGTCATCATCGGCGCCGTTTGGCGCTTCTTTCCAGGCCGGCATCAGGATGCGGAATGTGGTGCCGCGCGGCGTCGATTCGCATTCGATGATGCCGCCATGCTCGCCGACGATCTTGGCGACCAGCGCAAGACCCAACCCGGAGCCGTTCGGCTTGGTGGTGATGAACGGGTCGAACAGGATCGGCAGGATGTCTTCGGGGACGCCGGAGCCATTGTCGCGCACGCAGAATTCCAGCGGCAGCGACACGCGGTCCTGCGTGCCCGGAACGGAAACACGGATGCCCGGCCGGAAGGCGGTCGACAGCACGATCTCGCCCTGCGGGTCGCTGCCGATCGCCTCGGCAGCGTTCTTGACCAGGTTGAGGAACACCTGGATGAGTTGATCGCGGTTGGCAAACACCGGAGGCAATGAAGGATCATAATCCTCCATTATCTTGATTTTCTTGGCAAAACCATTCTTGGCAATCGCCTTCACATGGTCGAGCACGACATGGATATTGACGGGATAGCGATCGATCGGCCGCTCGTCGGAAAACACCTCCATGCGATCGACCAGCGATACGATGCGGTCCGTCTCGTCGGTGATCAGCCGCGTCAGCGCGCGGTCTTCGTCGGAAGCCGACAGTTCGAGAAGCTGGGCAGCGCCGCGGATGCCGGAGAGCGGGTTCTTGATCTCATGGGCAAGCATTGCCGCCAGACCGGTCACCGAACGTGCGGCACCCCGATGCGTCATCTGCCGGTCGATCTTGTCGGCCATCGACCGTTCCTGGAACATCACCACGACGGAGCCCGGATATTCCGGCACCGGCGCGACGTAGAGATCGACGACCTTTTCGATGCCGAGACGCGGCGACGACACGTCGACCCGATACTCGTTGACCGGAGCCCGACGCTCGCGCACCTGATCGACCAGCGTCAGCAGCGGGCTGCCGAAGGGAATGAGTTTTGACAGCGTGTTGCGGGCGAGCATGTTTGCACTCGAGCGAAAGAAATCTTCCGCGTCGGCGTTGGCATAGGTGATGAAACCTTCCTCGCTGATCATGATCACCGGGCGACGGATGGTGTTGAGCACGATCTGGGCGGCATCCGCCATTTCAGCGCCCTGGCCGGCGGCGGCGTTCATGCGGCGCTCCGCAGGTTCAAGGGTTGCGGATCGCGCGAAAACACATCGCGCAGCAAGGCAATGACGCGCGCGGGCTCGAATGCGGTCAGTATGGCCTTTCGGCTGTCGTCGGCGACGCCGCCGGCATGCCGGTCGAGATACCAGCCAAGGTGTTTGCGCGCCTGGCGCAGGCCGCTTTCGGCGCCGTAGAGCGCCAGCATGTCCTCATAATGGGCCACGATGTAGTCGGCGACCGCCGTCGAGTCCCGTGGCATGTTTGGCGTCGCCTCGCCGATCGCTGCGGCCGCAATGCCGCCTGCGATCCAGGGCGCGCCATAATGGGCACGGCCGATCATCACGGCGTCGGCACCCGATTGATCGAGAATGTCGGCCGCTTCCGCCGGCGAAGAGACGTCACCATTGGCGACGACCGGGATGGACACGGCTTCCTTGACGCGGGCGATGGCGCGCCAGTCGGCCTTGCCCTGGTAGAACTGGCAGCGCGTGCGGCCGTGCACGGTCACCATGCTGACACCGGCCTGCTCGGCGCGGCGCGCGAGCATCGGCGCATTGAGCGCGCCTTCGTCCCAGCCAAGCCGCATCTTGACCGTCACCGGCACCTCGACCGCGCCGACAACGGCGTCGATCAGCGACAGTGCGTGGTCGAGATCCAGCATCAATGCCGAACCCGCATAACCGCCGGTAACCTTCTTGGCCGGGCATCCCATGTTGATGTCGATGATGTCGGCGCCCTCACCGGCGGCGATTCTGGCACCTTCGGCCATGTGCATCGCCTCACGGCCTGCCAGCTGAACCATATGGACGGGCAGGCCGGAGTGGCGTATGCGCAGCTTGAAACCGGCCCTGCCCTTGGCAAGCTCGCCGCTGGCAACCATTTCGGATACGACCAGGCCCGCTCCATGCGCGTGGGCACGCTGCCGGAACGGCTCGTCCGTAATCCCCGACATCGGTGCGAGGAACACGCGATTGCGGATTCTCACGCCACCGACATCGAGCGGCGCGGCCAATTTGGTCAAGTTAACCATGCACAAAAACCAAGCATCTTCATTCGTTGCACATTCTCTAGCCAGAACCGGCGCAATGTGCAACGCGGAATGACGCCACATTAAGGCGCAATTGGGAAAATGCCGGCCTTCGGCTTTGGCCGCGACCAAAGCGCCGCGCGTCGCCGAGGACGCGCAAAAGACGCTTTGGAATTTCATACTTAGCGCACGATCTTTCCGAAAACCGATTACACTTTTCGGGATCGTGCGCTAGGACCAAACAGGCATGACTGACGCAAGTGAAAATCACGTTTCGGGTGCGGATGGCAAGGTCGCGGTGGTGATCGTTGCGGCCGGCCGTGGTGCGCGCGCCGGACAGGCCAACGGACCGAAGCAATATCAACACATTGGCGGCTTTGCCGTCATTGCACACACGCTGGACATTTTTCTGGCCCACCCGCGGACGAGCGAGATCGTCGTCGCCATTCATGCCGATGACCATGAGTTGTTCCGGCAGGCGGCGGGCGCCAATGCCGAGCGCGTCACCGCCATCATGGGCGGGGCGACGAGGCAGGAATCCGTTCGGCTCGGCCTGCTTGCCCTTAGAGGCCACGCGCCGGCGCAGGTCCTGATCCATGACGCCGTGCGTCCGTTTGTCGATGCGGACCTGATAGATCGCACCATCGCCGCCATCGGCGAGCGCGAGGGCGCGTTGCCCGCTTTGCCCGTCGCCGACACGCTGAAGCGCGAATCGGCCTCCGGCGTGGTTGGCGAAACCGTATCGCGCAGCGGGCTTCACGCGGCGCAAACGCCACAAGGCTTTCCGTTCTGGCCCATTCTTGCCGCGCACGAGAAAGCCCGTCATCTGGGAAAAATGGATTTTACCGACGATGCCGCGATCGCCGAATGGGCGCATATTCCGGTCAAGATCGTTCCGGGCTCGCCGGACAATGTCAAACTCACCTGGGCACGGGATATTGCGATGGCGGACCAGCGGCTTTCCGGCGAACGCGTGCGCTTTCCCGACATCCGTACCGGCAATGGCTACGACGTCCACGCCTTCGAACCGGGAGACCATGTCACTTTGTGTGGCGTCGCCATAGCGCACGACAAGAAGCTGTCCGGCCATTCCGACGCCGATGTCGGTCTGCACGCCTTGACCGATGCGCTGCTGGCGACTTGCGGCGCAGGCGACATCGGCACGCATTTCCCGCCATCCGACCCGCAGTGGAAAGGCGCTGCGTCGCGCATATTCGTCGAGCATGCGGCGAAACTGGTCCGCGCGCGCGGCGGCCGCATCGCCAATGCCGACATCACGCTGATCTGCGAAGCGCCGCGCGTCGGCCCGCATCGCGAGGCCATGACCGCAGCCCTTTCGCAGATGCTGGCAATTACGCCGGATCGCATCTCGATCAAGGCCACAACCAATGAGAAGCTCGGCTTTGTCGGGCGCGAGGAAGGCATTGCGGCGATCGCCACCGCCAGCGTGGTGTTTCCCGGCGAGGTGCCGGAATGACCCACAACGAGCTGGCAAATGCCCTGCTGCAAGCCTGCCAGAGACGCGGCATCATGCTGGCAACGGCGGAAAGCTGCACCGGCGGCATGATCATCGCCGCGTTGACCGACATCGCCGGCTCGTCCGCCGTGATCGATCGCGGCTTCATCACCTATTCCAACGAAGCCAAGATGGACATGCTCGGCGTTTCCGCCGCCACGCTCGGGGCGCATGGCGCGGTTTCGCGCGAGACTGCGATTGAAATGGCGGCAGGCGCGCTTGCCCGTTCGCGCGCCGGGCTGACCCTGGCGGTCACCGGGATCGCTGGGCCTGGCGGCGGTTCGGCGGAAAAACCGGTCGGCCTGGTCTGGTTCGGGGTTGCGCTGGACGGCCGACCGATTGTCGCCGAGCACCAGCTCTTTGCAGACAAAGGCCGCGATTTCATTCGTCGCGAAACGGTCCGGCAAGCGCTGGAGTTGGGCCTGCAAGCACTCGGCTAACCCTGGACCCGGGGTGCTGCACCGTAGATGACGTCGGCGCGCTTCTCAAAGGCTTCGGC
This sequence comes from Mesorhizobium sp. M7A.F.Ca.CA.002.05.1.1, assembly GCF_003998335.1. Classification (NCBI taxonomy): domain Bacteria; kingdom Pseudomonadati; phylum Pseudomonadota; class Alphaproteobacteria; order Hyphomicrobiales; family Phyllobacteriaceae; genus Mesorhizobium; species Mesorhizobium sp. M7A.F.Ca.CA.002.05.1.1. The sequence continues at coordinate 11,152 of NZ_RZQI01000070.1, forward strand.
GAACATGCGGAAGGCGCGATCGAACATGGTCCCCATGACCGCGCCCAGAATACGGCTCTTGAACTCGTAGTCGATGAAGAAGCGGACGGTGCACCCGGCGCCGTCCGCTTCGAAACGCCAGACGTTGCTCAAATATTTGAAGGGCCCGTCGATGTACTTCACGTCGATGGTGTTCTCGGCGGGCTTCAGCAGCACCTGCGTCGTGAAGGTTTCGCGGATCGCCTTGTAGCCGATGCTCATGTCGGCAAGCAGAACCGTGCGCCCGTCACGCTCCTTGCGCGAGCGAACCGTCAGCGCTTCGCAAAGCGGCAGGAATTGCGGATAGGATTCAACATCGGCGACCAGCGCGAACATCTGCTCGGGTGTATGGGATACGCGTCGGGTGGCTTCGAATTTTGGCATGAAACCAGCGGGTTAGGCTGTTTTCTTGAGAATCGCTTCCCGTGCCGCACGCAGCTTGGCGAAATCGTCGCCGGCGTGATGCGACGAACGCGTCAGCGGGCTGGACGCCACCAGCAGGAAACCCTTGGTCCGGCCGATCGTCTCGAAAGATTTAAACTCCTCCGGAGTGACGAAGCGGATCACCGGATGGTGCTTCTTCGACGGCTGCAGGTACTGGCCGATGGTCATGAAGTCGACATTGGCGGACCGCAGATCATCCATCAGCTGCAGGATTTCATTCCGTTCTTCGCCCAGCCCCACCATGATGCCGGACTTGGTGAAGATTGACGGATCGAGCTCCTTGACCCGCTGCAGCAGCCGGATCGAATGGAAATAGCGGGCGCCCGGACGTACCGTCAGATAGTTCGATGGCACGGTTTCGAGATTGTGGTTGAAGACGTCGGGCTTGGCGGCCACGACGATCTCCAGCGCGCCGTCCTTGCGCAGGAAGTCGGGCGTCAGGATTTCGATCGTCGTCAGCGGCGTTGCCGCCCGGATGGCGCGAATGACTTCGGCGAAATGCTGCGCACCGCCATCGGCGAGGTCGTCGCGGTCGACCGAGGTGATGACGACATGGGTCAAGCCCATCTGCTTGACCGCATGCGCGACGCGGGCCGGCTCATCCGGGTCAAGTGCTGTCGGAATGCCGGTGGCGACGTTGCAGAAGGCGCAGGCGCGCGTGCAGATCTCGCCCATGATCATGAAGGTGGCGTGCTTCTTTTC
>NZ_RZQI01000711.1:0-3167 GCF_003998335.1 Mesorhizobium sp. M7A.F.Ca.CA.002.05.1.1
CATCGGCACGGTAAGCGCCAAGCCGGCGAAGGCGATCCTGCTGCCTTGGCAGGCGCTGACGTCCAGCGGCGGCAAGCCGGCGGTCTGGATCGTCGATCCCTCGACCAAGGCAGTGACGATGGCGCCAGTCGAAGTGCTGGCGTTCAATTCGGGCACGGTCGTGATCGCCAAGGGGCTGGACGCGGGCCAGAGCGTCGTCACCGCTGGAGGACAGCTGCTCAGCCCTGGACAGACGATCGAGATATCGGGAGCGGGCCAATGAGCCGGACGCCACGCATCCTGCTCGGCGTGCTCATGCTCGGCGCGCTGGCATCCTGCTCCAAGTCGGAGGAAAAGCCGCCCGAGATCGTCCGACCGGTGCTGTCGATGGTGATCGAGCCGCGCACCACGCAAATCTTCGGTTTTGCCGGATCCGTCGAACCGCAGGTCAGCGCCGACCTGGCCTTCCGCCTGCTTGGCCGGGTCGTCTCGCGCGACGTCCAGGTCGGCGACATCGTCAGCAAGGGCACGACGATAGCGGCACTGGATCCGACCGCACTGGAGTTGGGCCTCCAGGCGGCCAAGGCGGAACTGTCCAATGCCGAGGCGCAGCTCGCCAACGCCGCCGCCAGCGAGGAACGGCAGCGCCAGTTGCTCGCCTCGGCCAACGCCACGCAAGCTGTCTTCGATGCCGCGCAGCAGGCGCGCAAAGCCGCGGAGGCAGGTGTCGAGCGGGCCAAGGCTTCGCTTGCCAAATCGCAGGAACAGCTCGGCTATGCCAGGCTGTTCTCTGATTTCGACGGTGTCGTCACCGCGGTCGGCGCCGAAGTTGGCCAGACGGTCTCGCCCGGCCAGACCGTCGTCACCGTGGCGCGTTCGGACCTGCGCGAGGCGGTGGTCGACATTCCCGATCAATTGACCGGTGATCTTGAGGCCGGCACGCCCTTCCAGGTGATCCTGCAGTCGCTGCCTACGATCCAGACCGGGGCCAAGCTGCGCGAGATCGCACCGCAATCCGAGGGCTCGACCCGCACGCGGCGCGTCAAGCTGACGCTCACGGATCCGCCACAGGCCTTCCGGCTCGGCTCGACGGTGACGGCGACCCGCGTGACCAAGGTGGCACCGACGATCGAATTGCCCATGTCGGCGCTGTTCGAAAAGAACGGTTCCGCGAAAGTATGGATCGTCGACCCGCAGACATCCAGCGTGAACGCACACGACATAAAGGTCGCGTCGAAGAATGGCGGCACCTTCACGGTGGCCGAGGGGCTGGAGGCCGGCATGCGTGTTGTCACGGCGGGCGTCCACAGCCTGAGCGAAGGCCAGAAGGTGACAGTGCCCGAGGGAGGGGCCTCATGAAAGGCTTCAATCTCTCCGACTGGGCGCTCAACCACCGCTCCATGGTCTGGTATTTCATGCTTGTCTTCGTCGTGGCTGGCGTGTTCTCCTACCTCAATCTCGGCCGTGAAGAAGACCCCAATTTCACCATCAAGACGATGATCATCCAGGCCAACTGGCCGGGCGCCTCGGTCAGGGAAACCGTGCAGCAGGTGACCGACCGTATCGAGAAGAAACTCGAGGAACTCGACAGCCTCGACTACACCAAGTCCGTCACCACGGCCGGCCAGACCGTCATCTTCGTCAACCTGAAGGACACCACCAAAGCACGCGATGTCGTGCCGAACTGGATTCAGGTGCGCAACATGGTCAACGACATCGCGGCGCAGTTTCCGCAGGGGGTGCAGGGACCCTTCTTCAACGACAGCTTCGGCGACGTCTATGGCAACATCTACGCCTTCACATCGGACGGGCTGACGCCGCGCCAGTTGCGCGACTATGTCGAGGACGCCAGAACAAAAATCCTGACCGTGCCCAACGCCGGCAAGGTCGACCTCGTCGGCGCCCAGGACGAGGCGATCTATCTCGAATTCTCGACCCGCCAGATCGCCGCCCTCGGCCTCAACCAGCAAGCGATCGTGGCGAGCCTGCAGGCGCAGAACGCGATCACGCCGTCCGGCGTCATCCAGTCCGGGCCGGAGCGCATCAGCGTGCGGGTCGGCGGGCAGTTCACCTCCGAGGACAGCCTGCGCGCCATCAATCTGCGGGTCGATGACCGTTTCTTCCGCCTCAGCGACGTGGCGACGATCACGCGCGGCTATGTCGATCCGCCTACGGCGCTATTCCGCTTCAACGGCCAGGACGCCATCGGGCTCGCCATCGGCATGAAACCCAACGCCAACCTGCTCGAGTTCGGCGAGGCGCTGCACAAGGAGATGGACAAGGTGCTGGCCGACCTGCCGGTCGGTGTCGGCGTGCATCTGGTGGCCGACCAGCCGGTCATCGTCGAGGAGGCCGTCTCGGGCTTTACGCGCGCGCTGTTCGAGGCGGTCGCCATCGTGCTCGCCGTGTCGTTCATCAGCCTCGGCATGCGCGCCGGCTTCGTCGTGGCGCTGTCGATCCCGCTGGTGCTGGCCATCACCTTCACGGTCATGGCCTATCTCGGCATTTCGCTGCAGCGTATTTCCCTGGGGGCGCTGATCATCTCGCTCGGGCTTCTGGTCGACGACGCGATGATCGCGGTCGAGATGATGGTGGCGCGGCTGGAGGTCGGCGACAATCTGCGCAAGGCGGCGACCTATGTCTACACATCGACCGCCTTTCCGATGCTGACCGGTACGCTGGTGACGGTCGCCGGCTTCATCCCGATCGGCCTCAACAACAGCGCCGCCGGCGAATATACCTTCACCCTGTTCGTGGTCATCGCCGTTTCGCTGCTGGTGTCATGGGTCGTGGCGGTGCTGTTTGCGCCACTGCTCGGCGTCACCATCCTGCCGGCGACGATGAAAACCAAGCATCACGACCAGCCTGGCCGCTTCACCTCGCTTTTCCGGCGCGTGCTTGTCGGCTCGGTGCGCCATCACTGGCTGACCATCATCGTCACAGTGCTTTTGTTTGCCGGCTCGATCGCCGGCTTCGGGCTGGTGCAGCAGCAGTTCTTTCCGCCATCGGACCGGCCGGAGCTGATCGTCGACTGGAACCTGCCGCAGAATGCCTCGATCGCCGATACGCGCGACCAGATGGAGCGGTTCGAGCAGCGGGCGCTGGTCGGCAATCCCGACATCGACCATTTTTCGTCCTATATCGGCCAGGGCGCGGTGCGTTTCGTGCTCGCCTATGACGTGCAGCCG
>NZ_RZQI01000712.1:0-3160 GCF_003998335.1 Mesorhizobium sp. M7A.F.Ca.CA.002.05.1.1
CTTCGGTGACAAGGATCTCGCCGGCCGCATCGGCTGGCTGCACGGCTTGAAGGTCGCGGCATGACATCAGAAGCCGCCCTTGCGATCGATCTTGGCGGGACGGAGCTTCGCGCCGCCTTGGTCGACCGCGACGGCAAGATCCTGGCATTCGCGGCGGTGCCGACGCAGGCGCTGGCCGGTCCCGATGTGGTGATCGGCCAGATCGAGGCGTTGGCGGCGACAGTCCATGCCGAGGCCCCGGCACTTTCGGTCGTCGGCGTCGGCGTCGGTGCACCGGGGCCGCTCGATCCGCTGGCCGGCATCGCCGTCGGCCCGCCGACGCTCGCCGGCTGGCTGGACGTGCCGCTTGCCGACATCCTGGAACGGCGGCTCGGCCTGCCGGTGCGGCTGGAGAACGACGCCAATGCCGCGGCGCTCGGCGAATGGCGCTTCGGCGCCGGTCATGGCGCTCGCTCGCTGGTCTTTGTCACGGTTTCGACCGGCATCGGCGGCGGTGTCGTCGTCGACGGGCGCATCCTGCATGGCCGCCGTGGCCTTGCAGCCGAGATCGGTCACATGACCATCACCAATGAAGGCGAGCGCTGCGTATGCGGTGTCGTTGGCTGCTTCGAGGCCATCGCGTCGGGAACGGCACTTGGCCGCCGCGCCAGCGCCGCCACGGCAGCCGGAGACGGCTCTACCTTGCGACGCTTGTCAGCGGACGCGGAGGTGACCGGCCGCCATGTCGTCGAGGCGGCACGGCTGCAGGACGCTCTTGCCTCGGCCTTGCTGGAGGAGGAAGCGCGCTGGCTGGGCGTTGGCTTCACCAATCTCCTGCATCTCTATTCGCCCGATGTGCTGGTCGTCGGCGGTGGCATCGCCAATGGGCTCGATCTGATGCTGCCGACCATCGAGGCGACCATCAGGCAACGGGCCATGCGCGCCTATCGCGACGTGCCGGTCGTTCAGGCCCAGCTTGGCCGCCATGCCGGGCTCGTCGGCGCCGCCAGCCTTGTGCTGTTCGACGACGGGGGCACTTTGGCAGCCCGCATGCCTGTCGGCCCAAGCACGTTTCCGGACACGCCGCTGAGCAAGACCGGCACGGTCTGACGTTGCGACCTGCATGACAAAGGCCAGAGGCAGCACGCCTCCGGCCTTTTACGCATTGACCGCGCGTCATTACTCGGCGGGAACAACGTCCGCCGGCAGGCTATCGTCGGCCGTGCCCGCCAGCGCTCTGGCCAGCTTGGCCTTGTCGAGTTCGCCTTCCCAGCGAGCCACCACCAGCGTGGCGACAGCATTGCCGACGAAGTTGGTCAACGCCCGGCACTCCGACATGAAGCGGTCGACGCCGAGGATCAGCGCCATGCCGGCGACCGGCACCGCCGGAACCACCGACAGCGTCGCGGCAAGGGTGATGAAGCCGGCCCCGGTGATGCCGGCGGCACCCTTGGAGGAAAGCATGGCCACCAGCAGCAGCAGGATCTGGTCACCCATAGACAGGTGGATGTTGGTCGCCTGTGCGATGAACAGCGCCGCCAGCGTCATGTAGATGTTGGTGCCGTCGAGGTTGAAGGAATAGCCGGTTGGGATGACCAGGCCGACGACCGAGCGCTTGGCGCCGGCCTTCTCCATCTTTTCCATCAGCGAGGGCAGGGCGGCTTCCGATGAGGAGGTGCCCAGCACCAAAAGCAGCTCTTCCTTGATATAGCGGATCAGCGACAGGATGGAGAACCCGTTGTAGCGGCAGACCGCGCCAAGCACGACGAACACGAACAGGAACGACGTCACGTAGAAGGTGCCGACCAGCATAGCGAGATTGATCACCGCGCCGATGCCGTATTTGCCGATGGTGAAGGCCATCGCGCCGAAGGCACCAATGGGGGCCGCCTTCATCAGCACGCTGACCAGCTTGAAGATCGGTGTCGTCAGCGCCTGCAGGAAATTGAGCACGGGCGTGCCCTTGTCGCCGACCAACGCCAGCGCGATGCCGAACAGCACCGAGAAGAACAGCACCTGCAGGATGTCGCCGTCGGCGAAGGCGCCGACGATGGTCGACGGGATGATGTTCATCAGGAACCCGGTGACCGACTGGTCGTGCGCCTTGGCGGCGTAATTGCTGATGGTCGAGGCGTCGAGCGTCGCCGGGTCGATGTTGAAGCCGGCGCCCGGCTGCACGACATTGGCGACGACAAGGCCGATGATCAGAGCCAGCGTCGAAAAGGTGAGAAAATAGAGCATCGCCTTGCCGGCGACACGCCCGACCTTCTGCAGGTCGCTCATGCCGGCAATGCCCGTAGTCACGGTCAGGAAAATGACGGGGGCGATGATCATCTTGACCAGCTTGATGAAGGCGTCGCCGAGCGGCTTCATGCTCTCGCCGACCGACGGATAGAAATGGCCGAGCAGGATGCCGACGGTGATCGCGACGAGCACCTGCACGTAGAGTTGGGCATAGAAAGGCTTGCGCTGCGCGGAAGACGCGCCTGAATGGTCTGCGATGTGCATCGAACTCTCCCTGGCCGGATGGGGCGGAGCGCCCTGCGTGACTTCTCCCATCGCGGCGCTCCGGTCGCACGCCGCTGCCAGGGAGTTTTGCAAGCGCTGTGCCAGTTCGCGGAAAGGCCGGAACCACGGGATTTCCGCCTTTGTCTGACGTCATGCGGCCAAAGCCTGTGCGGATTTCCGCACAGGCAGTGTTTGCCTGGGCGGATTTTCGCATTACACTGGCCGAAAGGCCGCGAGCAAAGGGGAGAGGGCAGACGCCGCAAGCAGGCACCGATAGCGGATCCCCCGGATTTGCCGGCCGTGGATTGCTGCGCGAGGCCGTGGCGCGGCTGCGCGATGGCCGCTGGGTTGCCGTGGTCGTCGCTCTTGCCTTTCTGGCCGGCGTGATTGCCATTGCCGGGCGCATCGCCTCCGGCCAGGCGGCCGATAATCTGCGCGAGACGGCACTCGCCGCACTGCCGCTGGCGGCGGGAACCCTGACCGGCGAAATCGAAAAGCAGCGCCTGGTTCCACTGGTGTTGGCCAGAGACGATGCGGTGCGCGGCGCTCTGCGCCGGGCCGGAAAAATGAAAGAAAAGGCCCTCAACGACAAGCTCAAGTCGATTGCCGGCGATGCCTCGGCATCCGCCATCTACATCATCGATACGGCAGGCATCGCCATATCAGCCAGCAA
>NZ_RZQI01000713.1:0-3152 GCF_003998335.1 Mesorhizobium sp. M7A.F.Ca.CA.002.05.1.1
GACCGTGCTGACCGTGGTGTTCGCGACGCGCGGCGCCATGGCCGGCAACGGTCACATCATCGAAGTGCTGCATTTCGTCGGCGCCGAAGCACGCTTCATCGCGCGCGAATTCCGCCGGCATTTCCTGGTCACCGGCATGAAGGGAGCGGCGGCCGGCGGTGCCGCGGCAGTGCTCGTCTTCATCGTCTTTTCCTGGTGGTCGTCGCGCAATATGGCGACGCCGCAGGCCGACCAGGCGACCGCCCTGTTCGGCAATTTCGCCATCGGTTCGGCAGGCTATCTCGGTGTCGTGTTGATGGTGCTGGTGATCGGCGGACTGACGGCTGCCACGTCCCACGCCACCGTCGTTGCCTATCTCAGCGACATCGATGTCCGCCAGCCGGATGCAGGCTAATTCATGTCGCCCAAAAGTGGAACCGGTTTTGGGACAACGACATAGATAGGACAGGGTGATCACGGATGGAGAATTCACGTAACGCAAAGTGCGTCTTTTACCTACCCAAAGCCGCATTTCAGGATTAACCATATGGCGATGGACGCGCGGGATTCGACCGGTACGGCTGGGCAGATGCCAGTGGTGGTTGCCCGTTCGCATGGCCGCTCCACTGTGAGCCGTCTAAGAGCCGCGTTGCGCCTGTCCGCTCTCTCTGTCCTCATCCTCGCAACATTGTTTGCCGGCGGCTTCGGCTGGTTCGCCAATAAGGTCAGTCACCTGACCACGCCTGCCAATCCGGCCAAGGCGGACGCGATCATCGTGCTGACCGGCGGCCAGTCCCGCCTCGATGCGGCGATGGATCTGCTGGCGTCCGGCAAGGGCGAGCGGCTGCTGATCAGCGGCGTCCATCCTTCGGCCAGCCGCCGCCAGTTGCAGGCGGCGACCGGCGGCGACAAGAAACTGTTCTCCTGCTGCGTCGACATCGACCGCGCCGCGCTCGATACGATCGGCAATGCGGAGGAAAGCGCCAAATGGGTCGAGAGCCACGCCTATGGCACGGTGATCCTTGTCACCAACAATTATCATATGCCCCGCAGCCTGCTGGAAATGGGCAGGCTGCTGCATGGCGCCAAGCTCGAGCCCTATCCGGTGGTCAATTCCAACCTCGACAATGGCGGCTGGCTGACCAAGCCGCGGGCATTGCGCGTGCTGTTCACCGAATACAACAAGTATTTGCTGGCGCTGGCGCGCGGCATCGTGCCGGTCAAGCCGACGCCCAACGGCATCGCACTGGCCGAAACCGCAGCCGGCGGCTGATCATTCCCCTGCGGCCGTGCCCGAATTTCCCCTGAGCCGTGCGATCTCCTGCTCAAGACGTTCGATACGCTTGTCCCGCTCGCCGAGTGCCGCCGCCACGTCGGCTGCCTCGAACCGTTGCGGGATGTGCTGCGGGCAATTGGCATCCCAGGCCGAGACCGTGAACAGGATGACCTGCTCGGGGCGCGCTCTGTAGTCTTGCGGCATCAGTTTCGCCATCAGCTCGGCGTCACTCTCGACGACCCGCGCCGTGCCCCAGATCTTGATGCGCTGGCGGTGCATATAGTCGATCAGGAACAGGAACGCCCTTGGATTGTCGGCCAGATTGCCCTGCGTGATGAACTGCCGGTTGCCGGAAAAATCCGCGAAGCCGATCGTATGTTCATCCAGCACCTTGAGGAAGCCGGCCGGCCCGCCGCGATGCTGGACATAGGGCTGCCCCTCGCCATTGGCGGTCGACAGAAAGACGCTGGTCTGCATTTCGATGAAGGCGGCAAGGTCCGGGGTGATGCCGGCCTGCCAGCCGCCACGCTCCTCGACGCGGGCATAGGACTGACGTGAGCCCTTGCGGGTCTGGATTGCCTTGACGGTCGGCGTGAAGGCGACGTCGCTGGTGAAAGCATGCGCGTTCATCGAAAGCCTCCTTGCGGCAAGATGCTAAAGTCCGAGCTCCGACAGTGTCGGGTGGTCGTCCGGCCGCCGGCCGAGCGGCCAGTGATACTTACGATCGGACTCGCCGATCGGCAGGTCGTTGATGCTGGCGATGCGCAGGCGCATCAGCCCGTGTTCATCGAATTCCCAGTTCTCGTTGCCGTAGCTGCGGAACCATGAACCGCTGTCGTCGCGCCATTCGTAAGCGAAACGCACGGCGATGCGGTTGCCGTGGAAGGCCCAGACCTCCTTGATCAGCCGGTAGTCGAGCTCGCGACTCCATTTGCGCGTCAGGAAGGCCTGGATGGCGTCGCGGCCTTGCAGGAATTCGGCGCGGTTGCGCCAGCGGCTGTCCTTGGTATAGGCGAGCGCAACCCGCGCCGGATCGCGTGAATTCCAGGCATCCTCGGCCATGCGCGCCTTCTGTGCTGATGTCTCGGCGGTAAACGGCGGCAGCGGCGGTCGGGCTTCGGACATGGCAACTCCTTTGTGGGCCATGCTGCGGGCAGGCCGACAGACACAATATAGAGCCTTCCATCATTCAAATGGAGATGACATATTCGTAACCTGTCCTTCCATTTTCCGGAAGAAGCTATGGATCGTCTCGAAGCCATGTCGCTCTTTGTCGCCGCGGTGGAGGCCGGCAGCCTTTCCGCGGCCAGCCGCCGTTTCGGCATTCCGCTGGCGACGGTCAGCCGCAAGATTTCCGATCTCGAGCGCCATCTGAACACACGTCTCCTGAATCGCTCGACGCGACGGCTGACACCGACCGATGCCGGCCAGGCCTATCTTGCCGCCTGCCGCCGCATCCTGGACGAGGTCGGCGAGGCCGAACGCACGGCAGCCGGCGAATACAGCGCGCCGACCGGCGAATTGGCCATCACCGCGCCGGTCGTCTTTGGCCGCCTGCACGTGCTGCCGGTCGTCACCGGCTTTCTCGCCGCCTATCCAGACGTGGACATCCGCCTGACATTGGCCGACCGCATAACCCAGCTGGTCGAGGACCATTTCGATCTCGCCATCCGCATCGGCCAGTTGCCCGATTCGAGCCTGGTCGCCATCGGCGTCGGCGCGATCCGCCGCGTCGTCTGCGCCAGCCCGGCCTATCTTGCCGAACACGGCACGCCGACCACCCCGGAGGATCTGGAAACACACGATTGCATCACCTTCGAGGGACTTGCCTCCGCCGCCAGTTGGAGCTTCACCAAGGGCAAGGCCGAAATCCCGGTTCGGGTCCGCTCGCGGCTTC
>NZ_RZQI01000714.1:0-3149 GCF_003998335.1 Mesorhizobium sp. M7A.F.Ca.CA.002.05.1.1
CTCCAAGGCTGCCGCACAGCTGGAAGGATCGAAAGGTTTCACCAAGGATCTCTGCGCCCGCTACAACATCCCGACCGCCGCCTATGGCCGTTTCAGTGACCTGGCCTCGGCCAAGGCCTATGTCGAAAAGACCGGAGCACCGATCGTCATCAAGGCCGACGGGCTCGCTGCCGGCAAGGGCGTCACCGTCGCCATGACGCCCAGTGAAGCACAGGCAGCACTCGATGCCTGCTTCGACGGTTCCTTCGGCGCCGCTGGCGCGGAAGTTGTGGTCGAGGAGTTCATGACCGGCGAGGAGGCGAGTTTCTTCTGCCTCTGCGACGGCACCACCGCACTGCCCTTCGGTACCGCGCAGGACCACAAGCGCGTCGGCGACGGCGACACCGGTCCCAACACCGGTGGCATGGGCGCCTATTCGCCGGCACCGGTGATGACGCCGGAACTGGTCGCGCGCACCATGCGCGAGATCATCGAGCCGACCATGCGCGGCATGGCCGAACTGGGGGCGCCGTTCTCCGGCGTGCTGTTTGCCGGGCTGATGATCACCGACAAGGGACCGAAGCTGATCGAATACAACACCCGTTTTGGCGATCCGGAATGCCAGGTGCTGATGATGCGGCTGAAGGATGATCTGCTGGTCCTGCTCAACGCGGCGACCGACGGCCAGCTTGCGCATACTTCGGTGCGCTGGCGCGACGAGGCCGCGCTCACCGTAGTAATGGCGGCGAGAGGCTATCCCGGCACGCCGGAAAAAGGCTCGGTCATCCGCGGCGTCGAAGACGCGGCGAGCGACGGCGTCCAGATCTTCCACGCCGGTACCGCCATCAATGGCGGCGCGCTGGTTGCCAATGGCGGCCGCGTCCTCAACGTGACGGCATCAGGCGCCACGGTCGGCGAGGCACAGAAACGAGCCTATGCCGCGCTTGACCGCATCGATTGGCCGGACGGGTTCTGCCGCCGCGATATCGGCTGGCAGGCCGTAGCGCGCGAACAGGGAACCTGAAGTTCCGCATTGGCTCACCGCTGGCCGCGATCGAGTTCGGTGGAAGCGGTGCTGAGTGGATCGGACACGGCAAAGGCAGCGTCGAGTTGTGCGGGTGAACGCCGTTCGGTCCGCTTCCAGGCGACATATTGGACAATGCCGAAGCTTGGCCGTCGCGGCACCGTCTTCACGACTGGCATGCGGAAGCCGTCGCGGAAACGGGACCAGCGTGTGCCCAACGCTGTAACCATGTCCTCGAGAGTCGGCGGCGCGGCCACAGACGCATAGGTGATGGTGACATTGCCGGCGAGGCCGGCCTCGCGTGAAACCGGTAGCGGTATCGAGGCGAGATAGTCCGGCGGCACGTCGATAAGCCCACCGAACGGCCATTGCGCGCGCAGCGTGGCGGCGTCTGTCGGCGCGACATTCACGTCTATGTCGTTAGGCGTGCCGGCAACCCTGTAAGGGCAGCGGAAACGGCCGCAATTGGCTTGCGCCGAAAACTGCCACAGTGCGTAGCCTTGCCAGTTGCCCATCGGAAAATGCACGTCGATGTCCTTGGTGTAGCGCGCATACCAGAGCGGCAGCCGCGACAGGAGCCGGTATCGGTACCTGTTGTCGGCAATATGCTGGGCGGTCTTGCCGTTGGTGTACAGCACCGGGAAGCGGCCGATGCGCCGATGCACCTGGCGTACGAACTCCTCGGCATCGTCGAGCGACATCCATTGCGAGGGGTCATTGCCCTCGATGTCGAGAGCCATGAGATCGTCCGGCGCAGGCTCGGCGAAATCGAGGAAATTGTTGGCCTGCTCGACCGGATTGCCGGGACGGGCAAGGTGATAGGCGCCCCATTTCAGGCCGAGTGCCTTGGCCACCACCCGGCGCGTCTGGAACAGTTCGCGCGTCACCGCATGGCGTTTCCACAGCGCCTTGCAAAGCTTCACCTCAATGTCGTTGCCCAAGCAGAAATAGGGGGGCGGCACGCCGTCGGAGGCCTTGTTGATGAAGCCCACGATCCGCTTGTCGGTGGCGAGCTGGGCCCAGTCGATGGAATTATATTCGTAGGCATCGACGACCAGAGCGCGGTCGGCGTTCTTCCACGGCTCGGAGAAATCCGAGGCCGTTGCCGCCGTCGAAAGCGCCATCGTCGCCGCAAGAGCGAGGATCGCCAGCGCATGCCGGCCAAAAGTGTGCAGCGGTTTTGGGGCAACGACATGCGCAGGAAACAGAGGCTTGAAGGGTGTCGGTACGACACTCTTCAAGCGGCGAAGGAGGTGCGCCGTCCTTTTCAAAACAGGGAATCCCCGTTGACCAAAAACAAATCCTGAACGGCTATGGTTAAGGAAGTGCTTTCGGGGCTGGCCTCAGAAAAGCTGGCCACGCATCAGCCGCTAGAATTCAAACGGGTCAGGCGCCGGCTCTTGCCGCAGCGTGCCTTCGGCGGCGCGTTTGCGGTGGTGGGCGAGCGAGCATTGCGGCGAGCACAAAATGCCGCGATCCGACCAGTAGGCGGCACCATGGTCCAGTCTGCCCCCATGGTAGCAGAACCCCTCCGCTCGATAGGGCAGGCCGCATTCGATGCAGCGGTAGGCGTCGGGTCTGGCAAGCATAGGCGGTTCCGGTTGGCTGGTCTGATCCATCGCCGGTCGACTTGATCCGGCATGGGTTGAACTTAATACGCGCCGCCGCGATTGCAAAATCCGCGTGACAAAATTTGACGTTTACGTAAAAAGAAGATGGGAGACCGCTGATACGGCGGGTGGTTTTGCAGCGGCACCGGTTCTAGGGTTGGGCAGGCCGATGCAATCAGGAGGAGTGGGCGGCATGTATAGGGCACCGGTCGAGGATATCGCCTTCACGCTCAAGCACGTGGCCGGCATGAAGTCGGCGCTCGATGCCGGCACCTTCGGCGATCTCGGCGAGGACCTGGTCGATGCCGTTCTGGGTGAGGCCGGCCGTTTCGCCACCGAAGAGGTCGCACCGCTCTACACGATCGGCGATCGGCAGGGTGCGGTGCTGAAAGGCGGCGCCGTCACCACGCCGCCCGGCTGGAAGGAACTCTATCGCCGCTGGATCGATGGCGGCTGGAATGCGCTCTCGGGGCCTGAGGAATATGGCGGCCAGGCGCTGCCGACCATGCTCGGCGTGGCCGCGCTCGAAATGTGGA
>NZ_RZQI01000715.1:0-3141 GCF_003998335.1 Mesorhizobium sp. M7A.F.Ca.CA.002.05.1.1
GCGCTCCGTCGACCGTCTGGCGCCCGCCGGCGATCCGAACCACGTCGTCGTCATCCTCCAGGATATCGACAAGGCGATGCTGGCACCTTTGCGCGACGGCACCTTCGACTTCACGGTGTCGAACAACCCGTGGCACCAGATCGATGTCGTCGTGAAGCAGTTCCTCTGGCACACCGTGCTCAAGCAGCCGTTGGGCGACGGCGATGCCAATTCCGGAACGGTCAAGCTGCCGCGCCGAGTATTGCTGCCGATGCCGCTCCTGACGGGTGCGACGATCGACACGGATGCAGCGCATATGTGGGGCGGAACCGTCGCCTTCACCGACATGCCGCTCGGCAAGTGGAACTACTGGCCAGTCCTCGACACCAAGGAGATCGGCCTCCCCGTCCCGACGCTCGCCGACCGCAAGAGCCTCCTCGGCTATTGAGGCGCATCCGTTCGTCGCGCGGGTGGCTGCAATCCCACCGCGCGACAGACGCCGGGCGGTATCCAGGGAACAGGTGAGACACGCGTGGGTGACATCGTCCTGAGCATGGTGGGCATCACCAAGTCCTTCGGGAGCATCAAGATTCTGAGGGACGTGGCGCTCGAATTGCGCGCCGGCGAGGTCCACGCCCTTCTCGGCGAGAACGGCGCCGGCAAAAGCTCATTGATGAAGATCCTCATGGGCGTGCTGCGGCCCGACAGCGGCGAATACACGGTGCGCAGCAAGCAGGCCCAGTTTTCCAATCCATCCGAGGCGCAGCGCAACGGCGTCTCGATGGTCTATCAGGAGTTCGGCCTGGTCCAGTATCTGAGCGTCACCGAGAATATCCTTCTCGGCCGCCTGCCCGCCCGCTGGGGCAAGGTCGACTGGCCCAAGGCGCGCCGCGAGGCCGCGCAGATCCTGCAGCGGCTCGGCAGCAGAGTGTCGCCCGATGCCACGGTCGGCGACCTGAAGGTGGCCGACCAGCAGGAAGTGGAGATCGCGCGCGCCCTCTCCTACGATCCGGCCGTCTTCATCATGGATGAGCCGTCCTCCGCCTTGTCGCGCGTCGAGATCGACAATCTCTATGGCCTCGTCAGGGTGCTCAAGCAGCGCGGCGTCGCCATCGTCTACATCTCGCACAAACTCGAAGAAGTCTTCGCGCTCGCCGACCGGGTGACGATCCTGCGCGACGGCGCCGTCGTCAAGAGCTGCGGCATCGCCGAAATCGACATGGCGACGCTGGTCGAGCGCATGACCGGCAAGCCGGTTGACAGCACATCAACGTTGCGGCAGGCGGCCGGACCGGGCGCCGGCAGGCTCCTCGAACTCTCCGGATTTTCCGCCGACGGCCTGTTCGAAGGAATCGACCTGACCATCGCGAAGGGCACCATCGTCGGCATCGCCGGCGTGATCGGCGCGGGCAAGAGCGAACTCGCGCGCGCCATCGTCGGTGCGCTGCCGGACGGAACCCGTGTCAAGGGCAGCCTTCACTTCGATGGCGTGGCGGTGAACGTCGCCACGATGACGCCGAGCAAGGCGCGCCGGCTCGGCATCGGCTTCGTCAGCGAGGATCGCCAGGCCGAAGGCATCGTCCAGGAGCACTCGGTCGGCTTCAACATGGTGCTGCCGGCACTGAGCCGAGTGACGACTGCGGGCGTGCTCGTCGGCCGCCGGGTGCGCGGCCTGGTGGCCCGAGTGATGGACGATGTGGGGCTGCGGCCGCGCGAACCGGGCAAGCTCGTGCGACTGCTCAGCGGCGGCAACCAGCAGAAGGTGGTCATCGGCAAGTGGATCGCCGCCGGTTCGAAGCTCTTCATTCTCGACGAGCCGACCCGGGGTATCGACGTCGGCGCCCGCCAGGAGATCTACGACGTCATCCGCCGCCAGGCGCGGGAGCGGGGCGTCGGCGTTTTGCTGCTGTCATCCGACATGCGCGAGATCATGGTGGCGTCGGACCGCATCCTGATCATGGCGCAGGGCCGGATCACACGCGAAGTCGCGCCCGATCGGGTCAGCGAGCGCGACTTGCTCGAAATGGTGCTCGTGCGCGGCGACAAGGGCGCCGATATCGCTGGCGTGCCGGAGGCGCACGGATGAAGAGCTTCCTGCGCAACGACAACGTGCTGCGCGCGCTCATACTCGTGGCGCTGATCGTCGTGTTCGGCCTCTTAACCGGAGGCGTTACCTACAGTGCGCGCGGGCTGTCCAACATCCTGCTGCAGAGTTCCATCATCGGCATAGCCGCTATCGGCCAGACCTTTGTCATCCTGACGGGAGGCATCGACGTGTCGCTCTACGGCATCGGCGTCTTCGCAAGCGTACTTGGCGCTTCCACGCTGACCAGCCGCTTCGACCTCAACATGGTCGGCGGCGATCCTTGGCCAGTTCCCGTCGGTATCGCCATTATCCTGCTCGTCGGCATCGTGATGGGCGCCGTCAACGGCCTGCTGGTCGCGCGGCTGCGCGTGCCCGCGCTGATCGCGACGCTCGGCATGTGGCAGATCGGCCTGGGTCTCGCCCAACTCGTCGGCGGCGGCTACACGATCACCGATCTGCCTTCGAGCCTTAGCATGCTGGGACAGGGCTCGATCCGGGGCGTGCCCGTGCCGGTCATTGAGATGCTCCTGCTCTTCGCGCTGGCGCATTTCGTGCTCAGCCACACGTCCTTCGGCCGAGCCATCTATGCCGTCGGCGGCAATTCCGCCAGCGCGTATCTCTCCGGCATCAAGGTCCGGCGCGTGCAGTTCCTCGTCTTCGTGATCTCGGGACTGATGGTCGCACTCGCCGCCCTGTCGATCGAATCGCGGATGATGTCGGTCTCGATCAGGACGCTGAGCGGGCTGCAGCTCGACAGCATCGCCGCTGTCGCGATCGGCGGCGTCAGCATCTATGGCGGCCGCGGCACCGTGCTCGGCGTGTTGTTAGGGACACTGATCCTCGCCGTCATCGACAGCGGCCTCGGCGCCATGGGCGCCAGCACCGACGTCCAGAACACGGTCAAAGGTGCGGTCATCATCCTGGCGGTGTCGATCGAATTCTTCCGCCGCCGCGAGCGGCCAACCCGCATCACGGCCTGACATGCAATTGCGGAGGCAACCAGAGTGATCGTCGACCAACTTCGGGAAGCGGATGCCGGGCCGGGCCGCCGAGGCTTTGGCTTCGGCGTACTGACC
>NZ_RZQI01000716.1:0-3137 GCF_003998335.1 Mesorhizobium sp. M7A.F.Ca.CA.002.05.1.1
CCTCACTAAACAAACAGCCCGCCTCGTGCGGGCTCTTTTGTTTTTTGCCCTGGTGCCGGCGTTTAACCCGTCATCAGGCGCCCCCAAGCAGGCCAAGCCCAAGCCGCAAGACAGAAAACTCAAATCCTCTCCCCAACCAAACTTCGGTAAGCAAACAATCCGCCTGGAACAATGCCGGCGGGCCGTTCGCATTCGGGGGACAGTCGAAGGTTCTCGGAATACTCCGGGTGGTCAAGGCTGCTGTAAGCCGACGAAGCAGCAGACTTCTTGGCCAAGCGACATGGAGAGCGTCACGCCGCGCTCGGAGCAGATGCTTATCAAACAAGATCTGGGCTTCACGTGATAAGACGCGGCCGGCGGGAGGGCACCGCGCGAACTCCTGGGTGCAGATACTCCAACCACACTCCCCGGTTCGCGGCCAAAAAGGCCGGAAAGGCCTTGCCTGGCCCGTACGGCACCTTGGCGGCCTGCGACCAGCTTCGTCGACCGGAGCGTAGACTCCCCGGAAGTAGGTTGTGAAATATATTTCAGTATGTGAATTATATTGACAACGTGCGCCGAGGCTGTAATGTCCCGATCGTCGGCTTTCGGAGGAAGGTTGGCATCATCAAATCCATACGGCAGCGCTCGCTGAGCGCCTGCGACGGTCATTGAGGATGGCTTCGGCCAAGGGAGGAAACTTGCGCAAATTTCTGAGCACGCTCGCAATCGCGGCGGCTGCATCGACCTGCTTTGGGTCGATGCAGGTACGCGCCGAAACCCCAAACCCGTTCAAATGCGAGCCGGGTGAAAAATATGTCATGAACGTCATGGTCTCGGGCGTCGAATACTGGTTCCCGGTCTATGAAATGTTCAAGCAGGCCGGCCAGCAGTTCGGCTGCGAGACCGCCTATACGGGTACGCCGGAATACGACGTCAACAAGCAGATCGCGACCTTCGACCAAGCGCTGGCGCAGAAGCCGGCCGGCATATTGGTGCATCCGATGAACTCCGATCCGTTCATCGAGCCGATCAACCGCGCCATCGAACAGGGCACCGCGGTGGTGACCTTCGCCGCCGACTCGCCGAATTCCAAGCGCGTCTCCTACATCACCTCCGACAACAATGCCGAAGGCACCTATGCTGCCGACGCCGTTGCCAAGGCGATGGACGGCAAGGGCGAATATGCGGTGCTGGAGAATCCCGGCCAGGACAACCACGACAAGCGCGTCCACGCGTTCGTTGCCCGCATGGAAGCCAAATGGCCTGACATGAAGCTCGTCGGCCGCGCCGCTTCGAACCAGGATCCCACCAAGGCCTATCAGGCGGTTCTGAGCCTGGCGCAGGCGCATCCTGATCTTGGCGCCGTGTTCATGCCGGAGGCCAACTCGGCCATCGGCGCTGCCCAGGCCGCCAAGGAAGGCGGTGGCAAGATCCGCGTCATGCTCGCCGACGTCAATGCCAAGATCCTCGACATGATCAAGGCCGGCGAGATCTTCGGCTCGGTCAATCCAAACCAGGGCATGCAGGGCTATATGGGCTTCATGCTGTTGTGGATGGCCAAGCATCCCGGCCTGATCGATCCGATGAACGACGCCAAGCGTTCGGGTTTCAACCCGATGAGCGTGCCCTTCGTCGACAATGGCTTCTCCATTGTCTCCAAGGACAATGCGGACGACTTCTACTGGGACAAGTACCTCAAGCGTCGCGGTACCAAGGGCATCGAGGAATAGTCCCGATCTCGCCGCCCGGCCTCGGCATGGCCGGATTAACCGGGAAGGAGGCTTCGGCCTCCTTCCTCCCCCGCAGGTTCATCGCAGGAGCACGGCGTGACCCAGGCGCCCATTCTTGAAATCCGTGGCCTGTCCAAGGCATTCGGCCCGGTCAAGGCGCTGAGCGACGTACGGTTCGAGCTGCGGCGCGGCGAAATCCATGCACTGTGCGGAGAGAACGGCGCCGGCAAGTCGACGCTGATGAACATGATCGCCGGTGTATTGCAGCCCGACGAGGGCGACATCCTGATCGATGGTGAGCGCATTTCGATCCACTCGCCCGCAGCCGCGCAACGTCTCGGCATTGCGCTTGTCCACCAGGAGATCGCGCTCTGTCAGGACGCGACGGTTGCCGAAAACATCTACATGGCCGCGATCAACAGCCGGCGCGCGCCGCTGATGAATTTCCAAAAGCTCTATTCCGACGCCCAGAAGGTCATGGACCTGCTCGCGCCCATTCCGGTGCGCACCAGGGTCGCCGACCTCTCCATTTCCAACCAGCAGCTTGTCGAGATCGCCAAGGCGCTGACGCTCGACTGCAAGGTGTTGATGCTTGACGAGCCGACCGCGGCACTCACCGAAAGCGAAGCGCAACGCCTGTTCTCGATCGTGCGCGGGCTCAAGGAGCGGGGCATTTCGGTGGTCTATATCAGCCACCGCATGGCCGAGATATTCTCGCTGTGCGACCGCGTCACCGTCTTCCGCGACGGCCGGTACGTGGCGACCGATCAGGTCGCCGCCGTTTCACCTGACGATGTCGTGCGCAAGATGGTGGGCCGCGAAATCACCCAGCTCTATCCCGACAAGCTGGCGCCGCAACAGCCGGGGCGCCTGCTTCTCGCGGTCGAGGGGCTTTCCGATGGCCGCCGCTTCGCCGACGTCGATCTGCAGCTTCGCGCTGGCGAAATTCTCGGCATAGGCGGCCTCATCGGGGCCGGCCGCAGCGAGATCGCGCAAACGGTCTGTGGCCTCAGGCCAATGACGTCAGGAACCGTCGTGCTCGACGGAAAGCAGCTGCGGTTGCGCAGCTATGGCGATGCGGTCAAGGCGGGGCTGGTCTATCTCTCTGAGGACCGGAAAGGCTCCGGCGTGTTCCTCGATCTGCCGATCGCAGCGAACATCTCCGCGCTCGACCTCGGCCGGCTCACCGGGCCACTCGGCTTGCTCAATCGTAAGGCCGAGGATCGTCAGGCGAAGGAGTTGACCGGCAGGCTCGGCGTGCGCATGGCTGGCATTGAGGCCGCCGTCTCGACGCTGAGCGGCGGCAACCAGCAGAAGGTCGCCATCGCCAGGCAGCTGTCCGTCGATCCCAAGGTCATCATCATGGACGAGCCGACACGCGGCATCGATGTCGGCGCCAAGGTCGAGATCCACCGGCTGCTGCGC
>NZ_RZQI01000717.1:0-3131 GCF_003998335.1 Mesorhizobium sp. M7A.F.Ca.CA.002.05.1.1
GGGTAGCGCACTGGCCGTGATGATGTTCATCATCGTTGCCGGCGTCACCGCTATCGCGCTTCGCTATCTGCGCCGTCGTGAGATCGAACTGTGAGCGAAACAAACGGCACCAGGGAACCCGGCGAGCTGTTGAAGAACGGCGCCATCCAGCTGATGCTGGCGGTCAATGCCGTCATCATGATCTATCCGCTGTTCGTCATGGTGATGTCGTCCTTCAAGACCAATGCCGAGATCTTCAGCTCGCCCTTCGCCCTGCCGGCGCACTTCTCGCTGGCCAATGCCGAGCGGGTGTGGAGCGAAACCAATTTCGTGCGCTACCTCGCCAATTCCGTCGGCATCACCATGGCCGCGGTGGCGCTGATCCTTCTGTTCAGCACCATGGCCGCCTATGCGATTGCCCGCTACCAGTTCAGGCTGAGCGCGCTGGTGCTGATGTTTTTCCTCAGCGGCATGACCGTGCCGCTGAAACTGGCGATCATTCCGCTGTTCATCCAGCTGGATTCGCTGAGGCTGGTCGACAGCTATGCCGGCCTGGTGCTGGTCTATGTCGCCATGGGCATTCCCTCGGCGGTGTTCATCATGACCGGCTTCCTCCGGACTTTGCCGCGCGAACTGGAAGAGTCGGCGCGCATGGACGGCGCCAGCGAATTTCGCATCATGCGATCGATCATGCTGCCGCTGGCGCGCCCGGCGCTCGTCATCGTCGCAATCCAGAACGCCGTGCCCATCTGGAACGACTTCTTCTTCCCGCTGGTGCTGATCACCTCCGACAATCTCAAGACGCTGCCGCAGGGCCTCACCGTCCTCGTCGGCGAATTCACCACCGACTGGGGCGTGCTATTCACCGGGCTGACGCTGGCGGCGTTGCCGATCACGCTGCTCTACATCGTTCTGTCGAAGCAGTTCATCTCCGGCATCACTCAGGGTGCGGTGAAATAAGGCACTGTCAGTAACGAGGATTGTTTCAAGTGGCGAACCAGAACAAGATCATCATCACCTGCGCGGTCACCGGCTCGATCCACACGCCGTCAATGTCGCCGCATCTGCCGGTGAGCGCACAAGACATCGCCGAGGCCGCGATCGGCGCGGCGGAGGCCGGCGCTGCCATCGTCCATCTGCATGCGCGCAACCCCGTCGATGGCCGTCCCGACCAGTCGACCGAGGCCTTCGCGCCCTTCCTCAGGGTGATCAAGCAGCGCTCGGACTGCGTGATCAACATCACCACCGGCGGCGCCGCGACGATGAGCGTCGAGGAGCGGGTCAAGCCGGCGGCGACCTTTGCGCCGGAAGTCGCCTCGCTCAACATGGGCTCGATGAATTTCGGCCTCTATCCGATGCTGGAGCGCTTCAAGACCTTCGAACATGATTGGGAGCTTCCATATCTCGAAGGCTCGCGCGACCGCATCTTCCGCAACACCTTTGGCGATATCGAGCACATATTGCGCACCTGTGCGGAGAACGGCACCCGTTTCGAAATCGAGTGTTACGACATCGGCCATCTCTATACGCTCGCCCATTTCGTCGAGCGCGGCCTGGTCAAGGCGCCGTTCTTTGTCCAGAGCGTGTTCGGTATCCTTGGCGGCATCGGCACCCATCCGGAGGATGTCGCGCATATGAAGCGCACCGCCGACCGCCTGTTTGGGCGGGACTACCACTGGTCGGTGCTGGGCGCGGGCCGAAGCCAACTGCCGATCGCCACCCAGGCGATTGCGCTTGGAGGCAATGTGCGCGTCGGGCTTGAGGACTCGCTGTGGATCGGCAAGGGCCAGCTGGCGAAATCCAACGCCGAGCAGGTGAAGAAGGTCCGCCAGATCATTGAGGGGCTCGGTGCCTCGGTGGCCACCCCTGACGAGGCGCGGCAAATTTTGCAGCTCAAGGGTGGCGACAAGGTCTCTTTCTGAGGAAAACACTAATGAGTGCGGTCACCATATCGGGCGTCGAGAGAGCCCTTGGCAAGGCGAAGGTTATCCACGACGTATCTGTCGACATCGCGTCCGGTGAGTTCGTCATCCTCGTCGGACCGTCCGGCTGCGGCAAGTCGACCTCGATACCGTCGAAACATGGCCGGCGCCTTTCCGCCAGCAGGCGCTGGCCTTGATGGCGGCGGAGCGGAATGACGATCCGGATGCCGCGCTCGACCGTCTCGTGCTCGAGGCGGCGCTGGCCGAGGGAGACGATCAGGCGCTGGCGCGCAAGGTGCTAGCCCGCATCGAAGCCGGTTCGAGCCGGCCGTCCTTCCTGCCGCGCCTGCTCTTGAGTCGGGCCGGGTTTGCCGCCTGCGCTGCTGCCGCGCTCATAGCGGCGACGCTGGCAGGCTACCAGGCGGCGCGGCTGCAGGACGATCCGTCCGATATGGAGCTTCTGGCGCTGGCGTCGGGATCGTCGCTGGCTTATGGCGTGTCCCGGATGATCCGGCAGAGGAGGGCTCGCTTTGAAGCGTTCCCGGATATGGACGGCGACGCTGGTGGTGCTCGCCCTTTCGCTCGGGGTCAACTTCTTCCTGCTCGGCTATGCCTTGCACGGCCTGCGCAAGGGCGCGGCGCGCGCGTGCTGTTGTCGGAGATTGCCAGCACTTATCCGCCCGAGGTAAGGAAGGAGTTCCGTGGCGTGCTGCGCGACAACGGCGCTCGCACCTTCCAGGCACTGCGCGAACTGCGTGCCGCGGGCACCATTGTGGCGGCGGCACAAACAGCCAAACCCTTTGACGAAGCGGCGGTGAAGGACGCGACGGCGGGGTGCGCACCGCCACGACCAGCCTTCAGGCGACGATGCAGGGCTATCTCCTGATGGCGCTGAAGAATGTAACCGCCAAACCTCTGTGGGAGGCTGAGCCGCTACGGCCCTACTGGCGGCACAATCGTCACCGACCTATGTCGATATCCAACCGGCTTTGAGGCCCGATCACGAAGATGGAACAATGCGGCACGACGGGCTTGTCCTGACCTTGCTCCGACGCGAACTCTCGGCTGGCTTGCGCTCGATGCGCCGCCGCGACCTTGCCTGGATCGGGCTTGGTGGCTGGGCCCTTTTTGCCTACGCCATGGCCGACGTCGTTGTCGCGTTGCAGGCCGGGGCGGCCACGCTGCGGCAGGAGCAGGCGCTGTGGCTGCTTGGTTTGCCGAGCGCGCTTC
>NZ_RZQI01000718.1:0-3127 GCF_003998335.1 Mesorhizobium sp. M7A.F.Ca.CA.002.05.1.1
CCTGGAGATCGTGCGCGCCGACAAGACCGCGCCCGATGCGCTGGCGACCGTCGTCGACCTGGCGCGGCGGATCGGCAAGGTGGCCTTTGTCGTCGGCGTCTGCCACGGCTTCGTCGGCACCCGCATGCTGGCCGCGCGCGGCTCGGAATCGGAAGCGCTTCTTCTGGAAGGCGCGACGCCCAGCCAGATCGACCAGGTCTTCACCGATTTCGGCTGGCCGATGGGGCCTTTCCAGATGGGCGATCTCGCCGGTCTCGACATTGGCTGGCGCAACCGCAAGGCGCGTGGCCTGTCGGCCGTGATCGCCGACACGCTGTGCGAACAGGGGCGTTTCGGCCAGAAGACCGGCCGGGGTTTTTACCTTTACGAGGCTGGCGCGCGTACACCAGTGCCGGATCCCGAGGTTGAAGCGCTGATCCGCGACAAGGCCGCGGAGAAGGGCATCGTGCCGCGCGCGATCAGTGCGGAGGAAATCATCGAGCGCACGCTTTACCCCCTGGTCAACGAGGGCGCCAAGATCCTTGAGGAAGGCATAGCGGCCCGTGCGTCCGACATCGATGTCGTCTGGGTCAATGGCTACGGCTTTCCCATCGGCAAGGGCGGGCCGATGTTCTGGGCTGGCCTCGAAGGCCCGGCCAGGATCATCGAGCGGCTCGAGTACTGGCATCAACGGACAGGCAAGGACGTGTTCAAGCCGGCGCCCCTGCTGAAGCGGATGGTCGAGACCGGGTCGTGGAACGGCGACGCGATAGCCTGATCAATCGTCATGGGCAATCCACCCAATTGTCGAGGTCTGCGCTGCCCCTCATCGCCCTGCCGGGCGTTCGTTGTTCGAAAAGCCAAGCAGTTGGCTTTTCGTCCGCTGCGCGGACCACGCCTCGACTCCCCGTATAGTGACGGGGAGAAGGGGCTCGCGATAACCTCGTCGCCTGTCTTGCAACGTTGGACATTGGCGAAACCGGTAATTACTGCGCCCCTCTCCCCGTCCCTATACGGGGAGAGGATGCCGGCAGGCAGGTGAGGGGCAGCGCCGGCGTTCGCAAAAAAGTGACGCGAATTCGAAATCCGAAGCGATTGCCCAGGTAAGCGGCGGGGGCGAAGTAGCTACCTTATCCGCGCGTCGATGATCTCGACGAAACGTGCGAACAGGCCAGCCTGCGACTTGATCTTGAGCTTGCGGTAGATGTTGCGGCGATGGACCTTCACGGTTCCCGGCACGATGCGCATGGCCCTGGCGATCGATTCCGTCGAATGCCCCTGCAGCACAAGGTCGACGACATGTTTTTCGCGCGGCGTCAGCGACAGGCTCTGCCAGATGTGGGCGCGGTCGAACTCGTTGACCGGAGTGGTTGTCTCGTCCTGCTGCGCCTCTGCCGGTTCGTCGGCCGGAAGGGCGGGCCAGCGCAGCCTGGCGAAGCTGATCACCGCCGGCGCCATGTCGCGCAGCAATCTGGCATCGGCGGTGCCGAACGGGCCTGAAGCGCGCAGCCGCATCAGTGAGAGCACCAGCGCATCCTTGCCCGGTAACGGCACGAAGAAGCCGACCTCCTCGGCCAGCCTGGTCTGGCTGTAGTAGGAGCGGAAATACTCGCTGGCATAGAAGCGGTCCGGCGCCAGTTCGCGCATGCGCCAGAACCCTTCCTTGCGCTCGACCGCCGCGTGATGGAACGGGTCGAGCAGATAGGGTCCCTCCTGGTAGAGCGCGACGAAGACGTGGCTTTCGGCCGGCGAGAAGGTTTCGAACAGCAGCGGCGGGCGCGCCGCGCCGCGATAGCCGAACACCACGCAGTGGTCGAAGCTGACATGGAGCCGCAGCCAATCGACCAGCGCATTGCCGAACAGGTCGCCACTGGTCTCCCGCGTCGCCGCGACGAGCGTGGCGAGCTGGCTGTATTCGTCGCTGCGGGACAATCTATACCCCCTTAAACGAGAAAATAGATCAGATATACCACCTGAGAGGTATATACTAGCCGCCATTGGCTCTGGTAGCGTCCCGATATTGCCCTGTTGCTGGAGCCATCAGCCTTGACCGCAGTGCCGGACATCGAGTTTCGCGGCGTCACCAAGCGCTATGGCGCGGTGACCGCGGTCAGCGGCATCGATCTCGCTGTCCCGCCCTCCGCCTTTGTCGCGTTGCTCGGGCCGTCCGGCTGCGGCAAGACCACCTGCCTGCGCATGATCGGCGGCTTCGAGCAGCCGAGCGAAGGCCGGGTGTTCATTCGCGGCCAGGACATGGCCGGCACGCCGCCCTACCGGCGGCCGGTCAACATGGTGTTCCAGCAATACGCGCTGTTTCCGCATCTCGATGTCGAGGACAATGTCGCCTACGGGCTGCGCCAGGCGCGGCCAAGGCTGTCTTCGCGCGAGATCGCCTCAAGAGCGGGCGAGGCGCTCGAAATGGTGCGGCTCGCCGGCTATGGCCGCCGCAAGATCCACGAACTGTCGGGCGGCCAGCAGCAGCGTGTGGCGCTGGCACGAGCCCTGGTCAACAAGCCGGCGGTGCTCTTGCTCGACGAGCCGCTGGCTGCGCTCGACAAGAAGCTGCGCACCGACATGCAGATCGAGCTGCAGAACCTGCAGCGCGAGATCGGCATCACCTTCGTGCTGGTCACGCACGACCAGGAGGAAGCGCTGTCGATGAGCGATTTCGTCTGCGTCATGAACGGCGGCCGCATCGTCCAGCTCGGGCAGCCGAGCGAGATCTATGACGAACCGGCCGATTTGTTCGTCGCCGATTTCGTCGGCAAGACCAACCTCTTGAGCGGTACCGTCGCCGGACATTCGGGCGATCTGGTGGAGGTGGCGCTTGCCGACGGCACCGTCATTGCAGCGCGCAAGCGCACCGCCCTGCAGCAAGGTGAGGCCGTTTCGGTCAGCCTTCGTCCTGAATCGCTCAGCCTTGGCGCTCAGACGGGCGGCCCTTTCAAGGGCATCGTCCGCAACCGAATTTTCCTCGGCTCGACAGCGGAATACGCGATCGAGGTCCAGGGCATCGGAACGCTGCTGGCCAAGGCCGATCACCTGATCGGCCACGGCAATCTCTTCAAGCCGGGTGAACCCGTCGCCATCGGCTTTGCCTCCGGAACGCCGCTGGCGTTTGCGGAGACCAAGAACAACGGGGCCAACC
>NZ_RZQI01000719.1:0-3126 GCF_003998335.1 Mesorhizobium sp. M7A.F.Ca.CA.002.05.1.1
CGCTCGGCACATGCAGCGTCTTGCCATTGGGGAACAGGCTGACCAGTTCCTGCCGGCTGATACCGGGCCAATGGCGCACATTGCCGATATCCATGTGGACGAACGGCGAACCGGATGACGGATAGTAGCCGACGCCGCCGCCCTGCATCTTGAGACCGATGTTGCGCAGCTTCTTAAGCGGCACGCCGGGAATATAGAAATCCATCGCCTTGCCGAGCATGTGCTGGCTCTTCTCGGCGACGCCCCTGCTGCGGCCGCGCAGCATCGAGTTCGTCGACGGCGAGCGATAGCCGCAGATGACCTGGATGTAGTCCGTGGCGCCGGCTTCCCGATACGCTTCCCAGACCAGATCCAGCAGGCGCGGATCCATCTTGGTCGGCTCGTTGCGACGCCAGTCGCGCAAAATGATGTTGATCTTCCTGAGACCCTCGGGAACGTAGCGGCCGTTGCGCTTGTAGACGATCTCGGCCTTCTCGTGGGTGTGGAGATGATAAAGCTTCAGCGACCGTGTTTCGGCGCTGGCTCCGCTCGCAGCCGCGGCAACAAAACCAAAAGCGACAACCAACACTGCCAGCCACTTCGGCCAGATGCTCAAATGATGGTGCCGCCTGTTTGTGTGTCGTTCGATTCTGTTCAAATCAAAAGGCCTTGCAGGCTGCCGTTTGTCCCCGGATTTGTCCAAACGGATGTGGCATTAGCACACCCGAATATCGATCCTAATGGTTAATCATCGCTTATTGAAGCCGAAATGCGGTAACACCGTGGCGATATCCCGTCAAAAATTGTTCACAAGGTTTCTTGGTAAACCGCTGGTTTAGATCAGATTTCCGCCTTCGGCCCGAACACGATCTGTTACCGTTAGCTTTAATGCGTGAACAGAGCTGTCCATGACACAGCCACAATGCCGCCGAAACGGCGATACAAGGCCTGCTGTGGCATTGCAAGCTGGCGTCGGCCTTGTGGCAAGCCGGATTCCGAAGCTCAGCCCGGCATCGCCCTTAGGAGGCGAGCCGGTCTACGCGGCCCGTCTCCGGATCGATGCCGTGTTCCTTGAGCTTGCGATAGAGCGTCGAGCGACCGATCCCGAGTCGGCGGGCGACTTCGCTCATCTGTCCGTTGTAGTGATCGATGGCAAGCTTGATCATCTCGAGTTCGACATCGGCCAGTGCCCGCACATTGCCGCGCTCGTCGAGCGCCCGCAACGTGCCGAAGCGAGGCTGCAGCCTTGCCGGCGGATCGAACGCGATTGCTGGGCCGCCCTCGCCGGGCAAGGCTTCGTCATCGCGCTCCTGCAAAGACTGGGAGGGCGCCGGCGCATCGCCGTCCATATCCAGGTTGACGGTGCCTTCCACTTGCGCCCGTATCTGCGGGAAGTCCTCGGCGGAAAGCACATCGCCTTCGCAAAGCACCGAGGCCCGGAAGACGGCATTTTCGAGCTGCCGGATGTTTCCAGGCCAGTCATAGGCCTGCAGCACGGCGAGCGCTGCCGCCGAAATACCCTGCAGGCGACGGTGCGGGTCGGCCGGCGCCACCTTCTCCATGAAATGGGTGACCAGATAGGGGATGTCGTCGCGGCGGTCGCGCAGCGGCGGCACGAAGATCGGGTAGACGTTCAGCCGATAGAACAGATCCTCGCGGAACTTGCCGTCCTTGACCTGCTGCAGGAGGTTGCGGTGCGTCGCCGAAATCAGCCTGATGTCGACCCTGACGGTCGAGCGCCCACCCACCGGATCGACCTCGCCGTCCTGGACCGCGCGTAACAGCTTGACTTGCACGTCGAGCGGCAGGTCGCCGATCTCGTCGAGGAACAGTGTGCCCGAATGCGCTTCGACGAACTTGCCCGTGTGCTTGTCGGTGGCGCCGGTGAACGAGCCCTTCTCATGGCCGAACAGGATCGATTCGACCAGATTGTCGGGGATGGCGCCGCAATTGACGGTGACGAAGGGTTTCGAGCGGCGGTCGCCACTGCCCTGGATGGCGCGCGCCACCAGTTCCTTGCCGACGCCGGACTCGCCCTCGATCAGGATCGGGATGTTGGATGCCGCCGCTTTCTGGCCAAGACGGATCACCCTGTCCATGGCCGGGCTGTGCGTAATCATGTCCTTGAAGGTCAGGAGGCCGCCGCGCCGGCGCGACGTGCGCTTGACCTCGCCCTCGACGGCCTCGACCTTGAGCGCATTGCCGATCGACGCCTGCAGCCTGTCGGGAGACGCCGGCTTGACGACGAAATCGAA
This sequence comes from Mesorhizobium sp. M7A.F.Ca.CA.002.05.1.1, assembly GCF_003998335.1. Lineage (NCBI taxonomy): Bacteria > Pseudomonadati > Pseudomonadota > Alphaproteobacteria > Hyphomicrobiales > Phyllobacteriaceae > Mesorhizobium > Mesorhizobium sp. M7A.F.Ca.CA.002.05.1.1. The sequence goes on from NZ_RZQI01000719.1 coordinate 2,235, forward strand.
GGCGCCATGACGCATCGCCGAAACCACGGTCTCGATGCCGCCCTGCGCGGTCTGCACGATGGCCGGCACGTTGATGTCGCGCTCGCGCATCGCCTTCAGCACGCCGATACCATCGAGACCGGGCATGACCAGATCGAGGATGACCACCGACACCTCGCGGGCGCCGGGTCCATCGAGGATATCGAAGGCGGCCGCGCCGCCGTCGACGACGATTGCGCTGTAGCCGAACCGCGTCACCGCCGCTTCGAGCAGCCGGCGTTGCACCGGATCGTCATCGACTATGAGTATGGAACCTGTCATGACTAATACGACTATGCCCGCCCGAGGAATCCTGCCCTGTGGACCATCTTGGCACAGGGTTCTAAATAAGGTTTCAAAAAACCCGGTGAATGAATTCCTTAGGATTTGACCGGCTTCTCGTTTCTCCTTGAACCTTGGCCACGGAAGGTGTCGGCAATGCATAAGGATTCTGGGCACATGGGTTCCGCACGGCGGCTGGCGGCGCCGGCGTCCGGTCAGGGCGCGGCCGAGCTGGGCGACCTGCCGGAATGGAACCTTGCCGACCTCTATGCCGGCATGGACGCGCCAGAACTGAAGCGCGACATCGCCAAGGCCGCCACTGACGCGGTCAGCTTCGAAAGCCGCTGGAAGGGCACGCTGGCCGCCGAGGCCGAGCGCGGCAGCGCCGGCAGGCTGGGCGAGGCGCTCGTCGCCTACGAAGCGCTGGAGGAACTGATCGGCCGCATCGTCTCCTATGCGGGTCTGGTTTATGCCGGAAACACCGCTGATCCCCAGCGCGCCAAGCTCTATGGTGACGTCCAGGAGAAGATGACCGACGCCAGCGCGCACCTTCTGTTCTTCGCGCTCGAACTCAACCTGATCGACGATGCGT
>NZ_RZQI01000720.1:0-3126 GCF_003998335.1 Mesorhizobium sp. M7A.F.Ca.CA.002.05.1.1
AGCTTGGCGAGACGCGGCCAGACTACATCTTCTTCGGCCGCTTCGGTTACGACAACAAGCCCGAACCGCACCCGCGCAACCTGTCGCTCGGCGCATGGTGGGCGGACATGATCCAGATCCCTTGCATCGTCATGGCCGGATCCGACATCGCCTCGGTCGAAGCGGTGGGCGCCACCGGCGCTGAATTCGTGGCGCTGTCGAGCGCCGTGTTTGCCGACGGCACCGATCCCAGGACAGCGGTCGCCACCGCCAACGCGCTGCTCGACGAGACCGCGCCGCGCTTCGAGGACTGAAATGTCCTCGGCGACGCTTCCCCTCCAGGCTCTGCTTGCGGTGCTGATGGTCCAGGCTGCCGCCGCGGAGACCATCCCCCTGCCGCAGCCCAAGCCGGAAATCGGCGTCCACACCGACAAGCCGATCGACAAGCCGTTGCCGCAGCCCGCTACCACGGCCGAGCCCGCGCCGCTGCCGTCGGCCGACACGGTCAATCCCGACCGCTTCGGCGCAAAACCCGCCGACGCGGCCTATGGCGCCTTCCAGCGCGGTCTCTACAAGACAGCTTACAATCTGGCATTGGTCCGGGCGCAAAACGGCGATCCGGCGGCGCAGACCTTGGTGGCCGAGATCCTGTCGCGGGGGCTCGGTGTGCCGGTCAATTCGGCGCAAGCGGCGAAATGGTACGCGCTGGCCGCCGAACAGGGTGTGCCGGAATCGCAGTTCCAGTATGCGCTGATGCTGCTCGACGGCCGCTACGTCAAAAAGGATGGAAAAGAGGCCTACGCCTTGATGCAGGCCGCCGCCGAAGCCGGCAACCGGCTGGCGCAATTCAATTTCGCGCAGATGCTGGTCCAGCAGGACCCCGGCGACGCCGGCATGGCCAAGGCGGTTTCCTACTATGAGCGCGCCGCCGCGACCGGCCTCGCGGACGCGCAATATGCAATGTCGCAGATCTACGCCAACGGTGTCGGTGGCAAGCCACGTGACGACGCCCAGGCAAGGCGCCTGCTGGCGCAGGCCGCAAGGCAGAACTACGACACCGCGCAGATCGATCTCGCCGCCTGGATGATCGAAGGCCGCGGCGGTGCGCGCGACCTGAAATCCGCCTTCGGCTGGATGAAGCAGGCGGCGGAGGGCGGCAATGTCGCCGCCCAGAACCGCCTGGCCAAGCTCTATATGCAAGGCATCGGCACTGATCCGGACCTTGTGCTTGCCGGCGCCTGGTACGTCGTCGCCCGCCGTGCCGGCCTCATCGACCCACAGATGGACGACTTCCTGCAGGGGCTGGACGACGACCAGACCAAGCAGGCGCTGCAGAAGGCCAACCGGCTGCCTTGACGGCGGTTCTCGCGGTCATCGCAAGTGTAACCTCGGCTCCCCTCGCCTGGCACCGACCTGCCCGCTCCCTTGCCTCTTCTGGCGATTTGTGGTCTTGGGAGCCCGAAATCGCTTTCCCAGCGAACATCCATACCGACGGCGTGGCCGTTGGCATCATTCCGGATCATCTCATCATGGCCAAGATCAATGGCAACGAAATCCGTCCCGGCTATGTCATCGAGCATGATGGCGGGCTTTGGGTGGCGGTCAGGACCAACACCGTCAAGCCCGGCAAGGGCGGCGCCTACAATCAGGTCGAACTGAAGAACCTCATCAACGGCACCAAGCTCAACGAGCGCTTCCGCTCGGCCGAGACCGTCGAACAGATCCGGCTCGACCTGAAGGATTTTTCCTTCCTTTACGCGCAGGAAGACGCACTGGTGTTCATGGACACCCAGAGCTACGAGCAGCTCGAATTGAACAAGGACTTCGTCGGCGATCGCGCCGCCTTCCTGCAGGACGGCATGATGGTGACGGTCCAGCTCTACGAAGAGCGGCCGATCGGCATTTCGCTGCCCGACTATGTGACGCTGACCATCACCGAGGCCGACCCGGTGGTGAAGGGTCAGACGGCGGCATCGTCCTACAAGCCGGCGATCCTGGAGAACGGCATCCGCGTCCTGGTGCCGCCCTTCATCGGCGCCGGCGAGCGCATCATCGTCGACACCAACGAAATCACTTACGTGCGCCGCGCCGACTGACGCATGTCGCCCAGAAGTGGCCGGGTTCCGGGTCACCGACATGCATCGAGGCAGAATTTAAAGCGCAGCACCGGGAAAAAGCACTATGGCACGCTCAGCCCTTCTCAACGTCATGGTCCAGGCCGCAATGAAGGCCGGCCGCTCGCTGTCGCGCGACTTCGGCGAGGTGCAGAACCTGCAGGTCTCGATGAAGGGCCCCGGCGATTATGTCAGCCAGGCCGACCGCAAGGCAGAGGACATCGTCTTTGCCGAATTGTCCAAGGCTCGGCCCGGCTATTCCTTCCTGATGGAAGAGCGCGGCGTGGTTGAAGGCGACGACGGCCAGCATCGCTGGATCGTCGACCCGCTCGACGGCACCACCAATTTCCTGCACGGCATTCCGCTCTTTGCCGTTTCGATCGCGCTGGAGCGCCAGGGCCAGATCGTCGCCGGCGTCATCTACAATCCGGCGATGGACGAACTCTACACCTGCGAACGCGGGGGCGGCGCCTTCATGAACGACCGCCGCTTGCGCGTCGCCGGCCGCATCAAGCTGGTCGACACCGTGATCGGCTGCGGCATGCCGCATCTCGGCCGCGGCCACCACGGCAATTTCCTGGTCGAACTGCGCAATGTCATGGCCGAGGTTTCCGGCGTCCGCCGCCTCGGCTCCGCATCGCTCGATCTCGCCTATGTCGCCGCCGGCCGCATGGATGGCTTCTGGGAAACCGGCCTGTCGGCCTGGGACATCGCCGCCGGGCTGCTTTTGATCCGCGAGGCGGGCGGCTTCGTCTCCGACATGGATGGCGGCCAGGACATGCTCGACAACGGCTCGGTCGTCGCCGGCAACGAGATCATCCAGCGCGCTTTGCTGAAGGTCGTGAAGAAGCCGCTCTCCTCCCGCTGACAGCCACGCCGCGCTGATGCGCCGCAGTCGCAAAACCGCAATGGAAGCTTGAAATACTGCCCGGCATGCGCCCAAATTGAAGGGCGCGGTGCAGGAACCCGGCTTAGTGAGAGACAACCAACCCTACCCCGATATCCCGTTCATCGGACGCTGGCACTATTCGCG
>NZ_RZQI01000071.1:0-12307 GCF_003998335.1 Mesorhizobium sp. M7A.F.Ca.CA.002.05.1.1
TCGATTGCCGAGGCGATGGCAACGCAGATCGCGGCGCGCTTGAAAACCGGCATGCCGGCCCATGTCGGCGCGGCTGCTTTTGCAGCCGCGACAGCCCGTTGTACCGTCTCGCGGCCTGATCGCGGCAACTGGGCAATGGTCTCCCCGGTTGCGGGATTGACCGCCGGCATGGTGTCCGGCTCCGTCTGCCATTCGCCGCCTATGAAATTGGCGGGCGCGTCTTTCATGGCATAGCCACCATCCATTTCAAATCTCCTTCATTCGGCCGCCGCAGCGAGCGTTTGATCATCGGTACCGATATCCTGGCCCGCGATGACCAGACCGGCGGCAAAGATACGTTCAGGCGCAACGACAATCTCGCCGCGCGTGTCTTCAAGGGAAAACGCGCCATTACGCAATTCGAGGATGCTCGCATCCCCGGCCGAGCCAATCTTGAATGTTCCAAGCTCTGGGCGCTGCAATGCCTTGGCCGCATTGACGGTCGAGGCTGCGATGATGTCGTTGATCGACATGCCGAGCGCAAGGAATTTCGAAAGCGTCGTAACCTGGTCGTAGGCCGGACCCTCGATGCAGAGCGCATGAACATCGGAGGAGATGGTGTCCGGCTGGAAGCCTTGCGCCATCATCGCGCGCGCCGTTTTCCAGGAGAAGGAGCCCATCCCGTGGCCGATATCGAAAAGGACGCCTCGTTCCCTCGCCTCGAGGATTTCCGGCTTGATCTTGCCTGCGCCGTCGATGGGCGCATTAGGGAAGGGTCGAAAACAATGGGTCAGTACATCGCCAGCTCGCAGGCGCGAGACGACGGCCTCGTAGGAAGGGGGTGGCTCATCGATATGGGCCATCAATGGCAGGCCCGTCTCGTCGGCGACCTGCAGGGCGACATCGAGAGGCTGGATACCGGCGGGGCCAGAGGCGTGGCGACCGATGCGCACCTTCACCCCGATGATTATGTCGCGGTTGGCGTTGATGACCTCGACGGCCTCGCGGCCGGCAAGAAGCCGCATGTCATGGCTTTCGCCGATCATGATGTTCTTTGCAAAACCATAGATGCCGGCGAAGGAGATATGCAGGTAGACGAGAATGCGAGCCGTGCTTCGCTCGATCACATGCTTGCGAAATCCGGGGAAATTTCCCGGTCCGGCACTTCCCGTGTCGACGCAGGTCGAAACCGCGCTCTTGCGGGCAAACGCGTCCGGATCCACCCCAAGCGACGTCCCGCCCCAGTAAACATGCGTGTGCAGATCGATCAGGCCGGGCGTTACGATAAGGCCCGCTACGTTTCGTTCTTCGGTTCCAGAAAGACCGTTACCGACGGCGGCGACCTTTCCTGCGGCGAAGGCGACATCGGTGACCTGGTCGATACCCTGGGAAGGATCGATGACGCGACCATTTTTCAAAACGAGATCATAAGGCATGAATTCGGCTTTCGGTTTCCAAGAAGCGCTGATTGATACGGGTGCCGTCCTCGGTGGCGAAATAGCGGACAGCGTCCGGGCTCGCGCAGAGAGTGATGCGTTCGCCCGCGGACAGGCCCGACGCATCGCTGCAGGTTGCCCGGACGATGTGGCCGGCAACGTCGACATCGAGGAACTGGAAAGGCCCGGCGGGCTCGATCAGCACGAGTTCGCCCGAAAGGGTGAGACCACCATTACCGCGCGCCGCCGGCTTCAGGTCGTGGGGACGCACGCCAAGAATCCGGTCAGAACTCCCGCCACAGAGATTGGCGGGCAGGAAGTTCATTTGCGGGCTGCCGATAAACCCGGCGACGAACTGGTTGGCGGGAGCCGAATAGACCTCCATCGGCGGTCCGAACTGCTGCACGACGCCGTCCTTCATCACTGCGATCCGGTCCGACAGCACCATGGCCTCTTCCTGATCGTGGGTGACGAAGATGACGGTAATGCCGAGCGCTTTCTGGAGGCGTCGGATCTCGGTGCGCATGCGCACCCGCAGCGAGGCGTCGAGATTTGACAGCGGCTCATCCATGAGAAGGACAGAAGGGTTCCTGACGATCGCGCGGCCAACGGCAACGCGCTGGCGCTGGCCGCCGGAAAGCGCCGCCGGCGGGCGATCGAGAAGGGCCTCGATGCCCAGAACATCGGCTGCCCAGGCTACCTGCTTGCCTACGGTCGCTTCGTCCAGCTTCTGCTGGCGCAATGGAAAGGCGATGTTTTCGCGCACCGTCATGTGCGGGTAGAGCGCGTAATCCTGGAAGACCAGCGCGATGTTGCGTTCACGCGGACCGAGCTCCGAAATCTCCTTGTCGTCGAAGCGGATGGATCCCTCGTCGATATCCTCCAGGCCGGCGATGCAAAACAGCAAAGTCGATTTCCCGCACCCCGACGGTCCGAGGAAGGAAATGAACTCGCCATCGTTGATCGTAAGATCGAGACCCTTCAAAACAGCTATCGCCCCGAACCGCTTGGTAAGGCCGGCAATCTTGATCGACGCCATGCTTGAAGCTCCTTTCAGCCCTTGACCGCGCCGGAAAGCGCACCCTGGACGAGGTAACGTTGGAAGAAGAAGGCAACGGCCACAGGCGGCAGGATGGCAAGCACGCTGGCCGCAAAGAGCGGTCCGTATTCATAGAAACGGGCCTGGTTGAGAAAGCCTGCGATGACGACGGGGATTGTCTGCGTCTTGGGGGTCGAGGTCAGGATCATGGCAAAGAGAAACTCGTTCCAGGACACGAGGAAGCAGAAGATCAGCGCCGCGACGATAGCCGGCCGCACCACGGGCACCAGAACCTTGCGGAACATCGTCCAGCGACTGCAGCCGTCGATCTGTGCCGCGCGCTCAAGGCTGATTGGAACGGTCTCGAAACTGGTCTTCATCATCCAGGCGGCAAGCGGCATCAGGATCGTCGAATATGCGATCACCAGACCGAGATGGGTGTCGATGAGCCCGAGCGTCCGGAAGATGACGAAGAACGGCAGAACCAGCGTCAGTGCGGGAACCATACGCGTCAGAAGAAGCGCCCAGAGGCTGACGGCAAAGAAACGATGTCCAGCATAGCGGGCAAAACCGTAGCCAGCCAAGGTGCCGAGCGCGACATTGACGACGGAGACGACGATGCCGATGCCGAAACTGTTGAGCAGGGACAACGGCACGCGCGCGGCCTGCACGCTGGTCGTGCCTTGCGCCATGAGCACCGCCCGATAGTTGTCGAAAGTGAGCGTCGAGGGCACGATGGAGGGGGGCGTGCGGATCAGGTCGGTGGCTGGCGATAGGCTTATCAGGACCAGCGCCGCAACAGGCAGGAACGACCAGACGAAAATGGCAACGACGGCGAGCGCGAACAGGATCTTGCCAGCGTTGCGTGCAGCGATCGGGCCCATCAGCCTTTTCGGCTTCCATTCCGGCAGAACGACCATGGCGGGCCGCGGGCAACTGGCTGTTAGCAGCCCTGGGGCCGCCAAAGCCGACACTGTCGTCCTGGCTTTCCTGGGGCTGAGGAAGGCAAAATAGGCGATGGCGAATGCAAGGCTGAGAAACGTCAGCACGTAAAGAAGAGCGGCCCCTTCGCCGAACTTCAGGAACTGAAAGGATTGCATGTAGCCGAGCCAGGACAGTGTGGTGGTCGCCGCGCCCGGACCGCCGCGCGTCATGATCCAGATGATGTCGAAGGCCAGGAACGCATTGATCGTGGAGATGATGGTGGAGAACAGCAGCGTCGACTTGAGCCAAGGCAAAGTGATCGCGAAAAAGCGCTTGACCGGTCCCGCGCCGTCGAGAATGGCAGCGCGATGCAGGTTGCCCGGCATGGATTGCAGGCTGGAAAGGAGCATCAGCGTCGTCAACGGCGTCTGGTTCCAGACCTGGGTCAGCGCCACGAGGTTGAGGGCGCGGAAGCCCTCTCCAAACCATGCCCGCCCCCATGAACCGAGGCCTATGTCGTTGAGAAAGCCGTTCAACAGACCGAAATTGCCGGCATAGATGAAGGACCACAGCACCCCGATAGACACGGGCGCCATGGCCCAGGGAACGAGGACGATACTGCGCAGGAAGCCGCGGCCGGCAAAACGCTGATTCAAGACGAGCGCGATCAGTGTTCCCAGTACGGTCGTCCCGATGACCGCAATCGTGGAGAAGTAAAGCGTGCGGCCGAGCGCATACCAGAAGCCTTGATTCTGGAAGATCTTCGCATAATTGGCGAAGCCCACGAAAATCCATCGCTTGGTGATCGGATTGGTGATGTTGAAGGACAAGTACAGACTGTAGAGGAGCGGCAGGCCGACGATCAGGATCATCAGGATCAGCGTCGGGGCGACGGAGAGATAGGCAAAAGCCGGAAGGCTCATCCTGCGCCGGCGTTCGCGCGCCAGCGGCTCGGCTCCTTGCGACGGCAATGTCATCGTCATGGCGTCCTCGCGCATCATCTGGGCCAGATCGCCGACAATGCCGCGTCTGGCGATGTGTTGGAGGTTGGTGCGGACGCAACAGCCGGCCCCGATGACCGGCTGTTGCGTCATGTCTTACTGATATTGGGCCTTGAGCTCGGAAGCCTTGGCCGCAAGCGCTGTCACCAACTCGTCGGTCGAGCTGCCTGAGCGGATATATTCCTGGACCTGCTGCATCATGAACATATCCCATTCCGGGAACCAGATCGCCTTGCCGATCGCGCGTGACGTCGCCATGCCGAGCTGCTTGGCCGAAATGTCAAGGTCGCGCCATTTCGAGAAACTGGCGACGATCTCCGGATCCTGCATGACCGCCTTGTAGCCCGAGCCGAGACCGAACTCGAGAGCCCAGCGCTTGATCACATGATACTGGCCATCCTTGGCTTTGCCGCCGAAGAACTGGAGCAGGTTCCACACGCGCTCCTCATCGACGGGCTGGGCGCCCATCAGATAGGCCGCCGTCCAGGCCATGGTCGAGCGGGTCGCGCCCGGCATGATCGCGTTGCGCACCTTTCCCGCGATCTTGGAAACGGCGGGATCGTTGGCGACCTTGTGGTTGTAGTCATGGACGACCATGAACGTGTGACGGCCGGAGGCATAGCTGGGCACACCTTCGCCGGGCAAGGTCATGATGTCTTCGACGACCAGCTTCTCCTTGTAGAAGGTCTGGTTGATTTCGAGGATCTTGCGCAAGGCCGGCTCATCGACGAAGTTTCCGTCGGCATCGAAGACCTTGGCGCCCTCGGAATACCAAGCCGCGAACATATACCAGGACATGTTTGGCCATTGTTGCTGCCACATTGCGTGAAAGGGCGCGTCGGATATGCCGTCCTTCTTGAGTTTGCGGCAGACATCAAGAACGGCATCCCAGGTTTCCGGTACCTGAACCCCGGCCTTTTTGAGATGCTCCTCGTTGTAGAGGAAGGTGTTGTAGCCGGCGTAGTAGGGGAGCCCGCACAGGGCCCCGCCGTTGGGCAGCGAAAGCGACTCGACACTGACCGGGAACATGCCGGCCTTGATATCGGCAACGCCCGGAAGGCTCTCGATGTCACGGATCCAGTTGGCCGCGTGCCAGCGGGCGATGTAGTTCTCTTCGGAATACAGCATGTCGATATGCTGACCGCCGGTGAGCTTCGTTTCCGCCACAGGGTGGTAATCGCCCGATACGAGCTCGTAATTCACGTTCTCATCATAGAGTTTCATGAACGTCTTGACGTTCTCTTCGACGATCTGCGGCTGGTATTGCCAGCCGACGAAGCTGATCGGCGTGGAGGGTGCCGCGAAGGCGCGAGACCCAATCATCGCGGCAGCGGATAGTCCCGCAGCGCCTTGTAGTATCTGTCTTCTGGACAGCAGGTGTCGTTCCAGCGAAGAAATCATGCTAGTTCCCCATTATGATAGCTTTTTTTGATTTCGGCCGACCGGCTGTGCCGGCAGATGACTTTCAGTATCTCCGGCCTAGAAGACAAACTGTAAGGCCGGTTAAGCTCTTGCTGTGGGGTAACTATGCGCAAAAATTTTTAGCTGTCCAACAAAATTTTCATTTCCGTGTCATTTTTCGTTGGTCCGGAGCATTTTGTCAGTTTTTGATCTATTTTTTGATCAAAAAAGCAAAAAAGTTGACATCTTCCGGCTCAGTCGCACAAGGGTTGTGTCTGGGCCGCATCGCGTGCGATCGCCAGTTGCTGCTTGAGGCGGCGAAGCTTTTCCCGGCCCGCGTCCTTGCGTGCGATGGCGACGCCGTAGGATATGATGTCGATTGCGATCATGTAGGCGTAGCGGATTGACGCCGGCGTCAGAATGTCTTCGTCCGGGAGGCAGTCGATCGGCAGGAGTTCGTCCACAGCGAAAGCCAGGGGGGTTCCGCTCGGTGTCAGGGCGATGGTTGTCGCTCCGTACTCGCGAGCGACGGTTACAGCCTTCTCGAGCTCGACATTGGCGCCCGTGAGCGAACAGCAGATCACGACGTCCGTGCGTTCAACAGCTGTTGCAAGCATGAACTGCATCTGGTGATCGTTACAGGGGATTACGCGTATACCCAACCGGAAAAAGCGGTTCTGGATCTCCTCGATAAGCCATGAGGAGACACCGCCACTTCCGAATGCGTAGAGCGTGTGGCAGACGCTGATCTTGTCGACGACCGCCTGGGCGCGTTCGAGGTCGACGTTGTGATGCATGTCCGCAATGGTTTTCTGCGCCCGTTTGCTGACGCGCTCCGCAACTTCGGCGATGGATCCGGGCGGCGTCTGGGGTTCGAGATAACGGATGCCGACGCGCACCGACCCCATGATCTTGAGCTTGAGATCCTTTAGACCGTCACATCCCAGCATGCGCGAAAACCGTGTGATGGTTGGCGCCGATACATTGAGCCAAGTGGTGAGTTCCTCGATAGGCTTTTCGGCAAAGCTATGCGGCTCGCTCAAAATCGCGTGCGCAATCCGGCGGTTTGTTTTGGAGAACTGTGACTGCTGGTCGACAATGAGCCCAATGACATCTTGTGCATTGCGCTTGACGCCTGGGATGACCGTGTCATCATTAGGTTGTGATATGCGATTTTCTTGCGACGGATGGCGAGCCATTGAATATCTCCCTTTAGGTCGAGGTTTTGAATTAAACCGTCAGGGTGTCAACGTTTCTCTGAAACCTGATGCGTAACTTTACTTCATGAGGCCTTCAGCTTAGCTCGCCTCTCGTTCGAGTTGTTGCCACATGAACGCGTATAGCGTTCCGTCTATGACGTGGCCGGCGCGGTGATGACGCATGAACGGCCCGAAGATAATTTCACCCATGTCGCCGGCCGCGTCGCACATGTGCATTTCACCGACTCGGATGCCGGCGGCAGCCATCTTGCCTGGGGCGACGGCATCATCGATCTCGACAAGCTGGTCACCTATCTTCGCGGCCAGAGCTACGAGGATTCGCTGACCATCGGACTGACCAACTGGAAATACAACGTCGGCCCAACCCCGCCGCTGAAGCAGTTCGTCGAGGCCCTGCGCAAGGCCCTCTGTCCGGCATAGCTGGGAGGGCGCGGCATGGAGAGCAAATGCGTCCGGCAACGCGGCGTCCGGCTCGCCGGCCCGCTTATCTCGGGCAACGGTTCCTGTTGCACCTATGCTGCCGGCCAGAACGGCCATTGACAGTGCCGGCTGGGCAAGAGAGACGCGCGACTTCTCCCCGCCGGTTCAGTCAGGAAGGCTAGTCATGAAATCCTCATTCCCCGATCCAGATCACATCGCCCGCGCGGTCGATGACAATTTTGAAAGCCAGGTCGAACTGTTACAGCGGCTCGTCCGCGCGCCTTCGCTGCGCGGGCAGGAAGGCGCCGCGCAGGAGATCGTCGCCTCAGCGCTCGCCGAACGCGGCTATGCGGTGGAACGGTTCGGCATCGATATGCGGGCGATGGCCAATCATCCGGCCTTCTCGCCGGCGACGATCGACTATGCCGGCGCGTTCAACGTGGTCGGCAGGAAGACGCCGGCTTCGCAAGTCGGCCGCTCGCTGGCCCTGAACGCCCATGTCGACGTCGTGCCGACGGCGGACCCGTCACATTGGCGCTATCCGCCGTTTTCCGCCACCCGCGACGGCGATTGGCTCTACGGCCGCGGCGCCGGCGACATGAAGGCCGGGCTCATCGCCAACATCTTCGCTCTCGACGCGATCGAGAAGGCCGGCTACCGCCTGACCGCGCCGGTGCAGGTGCAGTCGGTGCTCGACGAGGAGGTGACGGGCAACGGCGCGGCCGCCGCAATCGCCCGTGGCTGCACCGCCGATGCGGTGCTGATTCCGGAACCTACCGACGAACAGCTGGTTTCGGCCAATTCCGGCGTCATCAAATTCCGCATCACCGTCCATGGCGTGCCCGCACATCCGAGGGAAGCAGAGTCCGGCGTCAGCGCCATCGATGCCGGGCTCGGCCTGATCGGCCACCTGCAGCGTCTTGCGGCCAAGTGGAACGACGAACGCGCGCGCCATCCCGGTTTCGAGGAGATCGCCAATCCCGCATCGCTCAACATCGGCACCATCTCCGGCGGCGAGTGGCTGGCCTCGGTCCCTTTCGCCTGCTCCTTCGAGGGCCGGATCGGCTTCTATCCTGGCGACGATCCCAGGCAGCGCGCCGCCGCGTTCGAAGCCTTCGTCGCCGATACGGCAAGTGCGGATCCGCGGCTCGCCAAGGCAAATCCGAAGGTCGAGTGGATCGGCGTCATGCAGACCGGCTACCGCATGCGGCCGCACTGCTCCGCCGGACAGGTTCTGCAGGAAGCACACGGTCTGGCGCATGGCGGTGAGATGCGTTCCTACGTCATGACCTGTTATCTCGACGCGGCGCTCTTCGCCGTCCATGCGAATATACCGGCGCTGGTCTATGGACCGGTTTCGGAGAATATTCATGGCATTGACGAGCGCGTCAGCCTGTCGTCGCTGCGCCGGGTGACGAAGACGATCGCGCTGTTCGCCGCCGGCTGGTGCGGCGTGGAGCGGGCAATATAACCGGGGAGCCGGCTACACCTCCTCGGTTTCAAGCACGAATGTGCCCGCCGGTATCCGGTTGGTGATCATGGCGCGGATGCCAGCATCGATGGCGGGGTCGGTTTCGTCGAATAGGCCGCAGGCCCGCAGCGCCTTGCGCTGGTCGACGGAGCGGCCGAGATATTCCAGAAGCACGACCGAGGCTGCGGGTCTCCGCCCCCGTAAAAGGGGCATGCCCGTCTGGATGCCGACCAGATAGGCGACGCTCGTCTGGTAGCTCGGATAGAGGATCACCTGGGTGATGCTGGTTTTGAGCAGGATTTCGGATTCGAGCGCGAATATGCGATCGCCGAGCAGCAGCAGCGCGGCCGAATATTTCGAGGTCTTCACGCCATATTTGCCGAAATGGACGAGCCTTTCCATGCATTTCCAGAAATAGCGGCCGTCCTTTTCATAGATCACGACGAGGCATTTGATGATCTTGCCGGCATAGCCGAACGAGTAGAAATAGCGGAAATAGTAGCCGACATAGCGCCCGAGATCGCCGGACCGCTGATAGAGCTGCTCCATGTGCACCAGCAGGTCCGACGGCGCGTGGACGCCGAGCGGGCGGCGGCGCAGGCCGACGATCTCGGCAAAGCGCTGCTGGTCCATCAAAAGCTCGCCTTCGGTCACGCCGAAGAAATCGCAGATCTTGCGCATGTTGCGGCGTGACGGCCAGGTCTGGCCGCTCAGATATTTGTTGAACTGCTGGCGGTTGATCTGCAGGCGCCGACACACGGCGGCGATCGACGGATAATAGCTGCACAGGAAGGCGAGGTTCTGGGGAAGCGGTTCGGTCTGCATGGATCTAATGCATACTGACGCCAGAACAGTGTCAAGTCGCGAAGGGTCGCGAAATTGTGCGACACTGCCGATTTGCCCAAGGTGGCGCCCGCCAAACAGAGGGCCTCACCTTGCGCACAGTGTCCAACTTCCCCCATCCGATCCGCTCGGTCGACCATTTCGAGATCCCGATGCCGGACGGTTGCCGGCTTGCGGCGCGCATGTGGCTTCCCGAGGGTGCTGAACAAAAGCCGGTGCCGGCAATCCTGGAATATATCCCCTATCGCAAGAACGATCTGACCGCCGCGCGCGATGTCGTCATGCATCCCTACGTAGCTGGCCACGGCTACGCAGTGGTGCGCGTCGACCTGCGCGGAACCGGCGATTCCGAAGGGCTGATGCTCGACGAATATCTCCAGCAGGAGCTGGACGACGGCTGCTCGGTCATCGAATGGCTGGCGACCCAGCCCTGGTGCGACGGCAAGGTTGGCATGATCGGCATCTCCTGGGGCGGTTTCAACGGGCTGCAGATCGCCGCCATGCGTCCGCCGGCGCTGAAGGCGGTGATCAGTTGCGCCTCGACCGACGACCGCTACGCCGACGACGTCCACCACATGGGCGGCACGCTGCTTATCGACAATCTCTCCTGGGCCGCGATCATGTTCGGCCGCAACACGCTGCCGCCGGATCCCCGCAACAAGCCGGACAACTGGCGTGCTTTATGGCACAGCCGGCTGAAGGAAAGCGGGTTGTGGCTGAAGAACTGGCTGGAGCACCAGCACCGCGACGAATTCTGGAGGCACGGCTCGGTCTGCGAGGATTTCGACGCGATCGCCTGTCCGGTCTATGCCGTCAGCGGTTGGGCCGACGGCTATTGCCGCTCCGTCTTCCGCCTCATGGAAAAGCTGCAGGGTCCGCGCAAGGGGCTGGTCGGGCCGTGGGCGCACACCTATCCGCATATCGGCAAGCCCGGTCCCGCCATCGGCTTCCTCCAGGAATGCGTCCGCTGGTGGGATCACTGGCTGAAGGGCCGCGACACCGGCATTATGGGCGAACCGATGCTGCGCCTGTTCGTGCAGGACAGCGCCCCGCCGCAAACCTCCTATGAATTGCGGGCCGGACGCTGGGTGACGGAGCCGGCATGGCCGTCGCCGAATGTCGAGCGGCAGTCTTTCTTCCTTTCCGGCAATGGGCGCCTGTCCGCACGCCAGGCAGATCATGCGTCTGGAAGGCAAGCGATCCGTTCGCCCTTGTGGGTCGGCCTGCGCGGCGGCAAATGGTGCTCCTACGCCACGCCCGGCGACCAGCCGGCGGACCAGCGCGGCGACGACGCCGGCAGCCTTGTCTACGAAACCGAGGTGCTGGCGCAGAATCTCGAGATCGCCGGCGACGCCATATTCGACCTTGCCTTCGAAAGCGACAGGCCGGTCGCCATGGTGGCAGTACGGCTTTGCGATGTCTCGCCCGGCGGCGCGGTAACGCGCGTCAGCTACGGCCTTCTCAACCTGACGCATCGCGACGGGCATGAAAACCCTGAACCACTCGAAACGGGCACGCGCTATCGCGCTTCGGTGCCGCTCAAGCATGTGGCGCAGCGCTTCCGGGTCGGCCATCGCATTCGGCTGTCCATCTCGACCAACTATTTCCCGGTCGCATGGCCTTCGCCCGAGCCGGTCACGCTTACCGTCCACCCGGCGGATTGCCGACTTGAACTTCCGGTTCGCGTCGGAGGCGCCAGAGATCCGGAACCGGCGCCTTTTGCCGAACCCGAAGGGGCGCCGCCCTTACGGGGTGGAGACGATCTCAAAGCCGCAAAAGGGTTGGACGATAACGGAAAATCTGGCAGACGCTTCGACCGTCGTTGAGATCGGCGAGGGCGCCGGCACCTATCGCATGGTCGACAACGACCTCACCATCACCTCGCTCGGCCACGAACGCTATTCCTTCCGCAGCGACGATTTCGGATCGGTCAAGGCCGAGGCCAAATGGGAGTTCGAATTCTCACGCGCCGACTGGCGCATGCACTCGGTGACCGAGACCACCATGACCGCAACGTCTTCGCATTTCCACATCGAGGCGAACTTGCAGGCGTGGGAAGGCGAGGCTCTCGTCCATGAGCACAAATGGGCCGAGGCAATAGAGCGTCGCCTGCTGTGACATTCGCGAACTGACGCTAGTATCGCTTACATCTGCGTCGGCAGCGAAATTGACCGGTTAGCCGGCTGAACTGAAGAATGCACCGTCCGAACTCGTGGCCCGTCGGGCGGCGCGGCACCAAAAAAGAGCGAACCGGCAGTCGTCCGGAAGCCCGCTCGGGTTGAAAGGGGAACGCAACTGTGACTGAAAAGAGCGTGACTGAAATAACATTGAACCGCAGGCATTTCCTGCAGGCCGGCGCCGGTCTCGGCGCGGGGATCATCGCCTCCGGCCTGCCTCTGTCGCAGGCCGTATGGGCAGCCGAAGGCAAGGTGCTCAAGGCCCGCGACTATTCACACATTGACAAGCTAGATCCCGACTTATACCAGAACGCCTACAATGTCGATGGCATGGACTGGATCTGCACCAAGCTAACCCGATACAAGACGGGTCCGGAGTGGGGCTGGGAGGTGGAA
>NZ_RZQI01000721.1:0-3110 GCF_003998335.1 Mesorhizobium sp. M7A.F.Ca.CA.002.05.1.1
ATCTGATCGTGGGGCCGGATGTCGACCTGATTGACAGCCTGCGCCGCATCAACGGTCTCGAACAGGGCATCGAGAACCCGATTATCCGCACCGTCCTCTATCAGGGCGCCTTCTTCACCCTTTTGCTGACGTTCGGCTTCGTGCTGTTCCTGTTCGAGGTGGCGCGCCGCTGCCATCCCGGCATCTGGCTGCCGATGCTGGGCTGGGTCATTCTGATCAACACCTCGGAAAGCGTCGCGTCGAAGACGACGCTGCTGACCAAGTTCGTGGTGCTGGCGCTGGTGCTTTACCGGCCGACGCGGGCAGCGTTCAGGCCCGTCAGTCCGCCGGCATGGTCAGGCCAAGCGCCGCGATGATATCGGGGTCCAGTGCCCGGGTGGTGTCGTCCATCATGCCCATGCCATCGAAGAGATCCCACAGTGCCCAAGCGAAGCCGAGTTCCTCGGCGCTCCGTCTGACATCGGCGATGTAGCGCGCGCGATCCGGATTGGGGGCGGCGACATAGCGGGCGTCGGTGCGCAGCGCGCCGAACTCGCCCATGATGATGCGTTCCGGCGCAAGGCCGTGGCCGTCGGCCCAGTCGCGAACCTGGCGAAGATATTTGTCGACAAACCAGCGGTCGGGCCGGGCGTCGAAATAGACTTTCAGCACACGCTCGGTATCGGCATAGGCTGCCTGCTTGGCGTCTTCAGGGATTTCGGTGTCCTGCGCCATGCGCGCCCTGACCGATGCCAGCGTCTGTTCCAGCGAGCCGGCAGATGCCGGCCACGGCACATTGTTGAGCGACCGGTAGACGGGCTCGCGCATCCAGGGTGCCCCCTGATGGCTGAACAGATAGGGCTCATAGAAGTGGAAGGTGAACAGGATCGGCTCGAACGGGGACAGCGGTGCCGGATCGAGCGCTGTCAGTCCGCTCACCATCGAGCCGCAGCCGCC
This sequence comes from Mesorhizobium sp. M7A.F.Ca.CA.002.05.1.1, assembly GCF_003998335.1. Taxonomy (NCBI): domain Bacteria; kingdom Pseudomonadati; phylum Pseudomonadota; class Alphaproteobacteria; order Hyphomicrobiales; family Phyllobacteriaceae; genus Mesorhizobium; species Mesorhizobium sp. M7A.F.Ca.CA.002.05.1.1. Next base: position 937 of record NZ_RZQI01000721.1, read on the forward strand.
GGTGACGACCAGCGGCAGGGTCGCGGCCGATGCTCTTGCCGCCGTCAGAAGTGAAAGCTGGATCTGCGACCAGACGTTCGACGCGCAGGCCTGCGCCGGCTCGTTGACCGGCTCGAGCGCCACCCTGCCGGGCTGGAACCGCGCCAGCCTGCCGGCAAGCTCGCCGACCAGCCCGCGGTAGAGATCGAACGCGGGTGCGGCGGTGCTGGAGACCATGCGGTCGGGGTTCCAGTAATGGGTGGCTGCATTGGCCTGGATGTTGACGATGATGCCGAGATCGGCGTGGAGGGTGGCCGTGACAGCGGCATCCAGCATGTCCAGCAACCGGCTGCGCGTGGTGGCGTCGGCGGCCAGGAAAGGGCCGGGATCAACAGGCAGTCGGATGAAATCGAGCCCGGTCTCGCGCAGCCGACGCAGGTCGTCCGGGGTCGGCACCGGCCGTTGCGACTGGAAGGGCGGCCAGTCATAGTCGGTGCGCGGAGCGGGAAATTCGCGCGTCAGCGAGAACCAGGGCCAGGCGTTGACGCCGCGCCGAAATCGCGGCCCGGCGGCTGCGCGAGCGATTGGTGCGACCGGGAGCGAGCCGAGAGCCGCCGCGGTGGACAGCGCCGTCCGCAGCACCCGCCGGCGCGACCAGCCTGTCATACGGTTCCTGGCGATGCATGATCCATCGCGGTGGTCTTGGCGGCGGTCATGCCGAGCAAATGATAGGCCTCATTTTCATAGGCGAGCAGGACATCGTCCCAGCGAAAGGCTTCCTGAGCGCGCGCCCTGGCGGCAACGCCGCAGGCCTTGACCAAGGCGTCATTGTCCAGCGCCTGCTGCATCCGCTTGGCGCAACTGTCCTTGTCGGTGAAGTAGATCGCCGCAGCTCCGGCGGTCCATCTGTTGTAGGGATTGTCGTGGGCGATCACCATGTTGCCGGCCGCCAGCGCCTCGACCAGCGACGGGTTGGTGCCGCCGACCGTGTGGCCATGCAGATAGGAGCGGGCGTGGTATCTGAGCGCCTTGACCGTCGCCTGGTCGTAGATGGCGCCCGGCAGGACCACCGAGCCATTCGCCGCCTTGCGGATGGCGGCATGATAGGGGATGTCGTCGGACAGCGTTCCCAGCACTACCAGCTTCATGTCGCGCTTGGCGGAGCAAAAAGCTTCGACGATTGGCAGGATGTTGTTGTCGGGTTCGATGCGCGCGATCGAGATGAGATAGCGCCCGGGCTCGAGGCCGAGCGCCCGGACCGGCGCCTCGGGCGCCGATGTCACCGGATCGGCGCCATAGGCGATGGTGGCGATGGCGCTGCGCGGCCGGCGCGTCGCCAGGTGATCTGCGATGGCGGGATGATCGGCGACCAGCCGATGCGAGGCCCATGCGCCGATCCATTCGTTGAGCCAGAACCAGGTTCGCGCCGCCATTCCCCATTTTGGGCGGCGCCACTCGATGCCGTCCATGTTGGTGAAGATCTTGCGTCGCTTCAGCCTGAGCCAGGTCAGGAAGACCGCGCCATTGTAGCCGAGCACCAGGCAAACGCCCGGTCGCCGGGCGGCGTCGCGGGCGCATTGCCAGTCGAATTCCAGCGTCGCGCGCGGTCCCTTGGAGGCAACCTGGATGTGAATGAGCTCGATGCCGCGCCAGGTTTCGCTGCGCACCCTCTGGTCGATCCGCTCGACCTCATCCTGGCAATAGACGCCGACTTTCCAACCGCGCCCGACAAGAAACAGCGCCAGTTTTTCGGCAAAGGTTTCAAAGCCGCCATGGGCCGCGGGTATGCCGCGGGTCCCCAGGATCAGAATGGCGGGCGTTTCTGGTTTCATGGCCGGCGGCACTTTCACATGTCTCATACATTAGATATTGCTTAATTTATAATGAGCAGATGGCAACTTCCGTGCCACCTCCCGATTTCGGTATCCTGCGAGGGATCATCGCGCGGGGTTGTAAAAAAACGGTGTTGAAGCCGATGGTTGTTTCATTCTCGGTCAACCCTTCTGTGCGTAGCTGTATCGAAACGAAGCAATGCCTGGGGCGTACGGCCGGCAGTCGGGCGTATCGAACCAGGCATGATTCTTGCGGACGGGCTTCTGCCACAATCGCCCAGCGCGATGGTTGTAGCACCCGGCGGGATATAAAGATGCGGATTGCCTGCGTTCATCAGGGTTATGAACTCTATGGTTCTGACC
>NZ_RZQI01000722.1:0-3103 GCF_003998335.1 Mesorhizobium sp. M7A.F.Ca.CA.002.05.1.1
CTAAGGGAATGAGAGCGCGGTAAGGGGCGGTGCCCCTGGCCCGGAACTCTAAAGGAATTGAACCGATGCGTTCAGGTGTGATTGCAAAGAAGGTGGGAATGACCCGCATCTACAACGATGCCGGGGAACATGTTCCCGTCACCGTTCTCCTGATGGAGAACTGCCAGGTCGTGGCCCAGCGCACGCAAGAGAAGAATGGCTACACCGCCGTTCAGCTCGGCGTTGGCCTTGCCAAGGTGAAGAACACGTCGAAGGCGATGCGCGGCCATTTCGCGACCGCTTCCGTCGAGCCGAAGGCGAAGGTCGCCGAGTTCCGCGTCTCCGCCGACAACATGATCGATGTCGGCGCCGAGATCACCGTCGAGCACTTCGTCGCCGGCCAGAAGGTCGATGTGACGGGCACGACGATCGGCAAGGGCTTCCAGGGCGTCATCAAGCGCCACCACATGGGCGGTGGCCGTGCAACGCACGGTAACTCGGTTTCGCACCGGACGCACGGTTCGACCGGCCAGCGCCAGGACCCGGGCAAGGTGTTCAAGGGCAAGCATATGGCTGGCCACATGGGCGACACCCGCGTCACCACGCAGAATGTCGAGATCGTATCGACCGACGCCGACCGCGGCCTGATCCTGATCCGCGGTGCGGTTCCCGGATCGAAGGGCGCCTGGATCCTGGTCCGCGATGCGGCCAAGGTGGCACTGCCGGCCAATGCGCCGAAGCCTGCCGCGATCCGCGCCGTTGCTGCCGAAAGTGGCGCCAAGAACGAGGCTCCGGCCACAGAGGGAGCGGAATAATGGATCTCAAGATCACAACGCTGGGCGGCAAGGACGCCGGCAAGGTGGAACTCTCCGACGAGATTTTCGGCCTTGATCCGCGCGAAGACATCCTGCAGCGCGTCGTGCGCTGGCAGCTTGCCAAGAAGCAGCAGGGCACGCACAAGACCAAGGGTCGCGCCGAGATCGCGCGCACCGGCGCCAAGATGTACAAGCAGAAGGGTACGGGTCGCGCCCGTCACCATTCGGCACGCGCTCCGCAGTTCCGCGGCGGCGGCAAGGCCCACGGCCCGGTCGTTCGCAGCCACGAGCACGAACTGCCGAAGAAGGTTCGTGCTCTCGGCCTCAAGCATGCTCTCTCGGCCAAGGCCAAGAGCGCGTCGATCATCATCATCGACGAGCTGAAGCTGACCGAGGCCAAGACGAAGGCGCTGATCGCGAATTTCGCGACGCTGGGCCTGACCAACGCTTTGCTGATCGGCGGCGCCGAGCTTGACAAGAACTTCAAGCTGGCGGCGACGAACATCCCCAACATCGACGTGCTGCCCATCCAGGGCATCAACGTCTACGACATTCTGCGCCGCGGCACGCTGGTCCTTTCGAAGGCCGCCGTCGAGGCTCTCGAGGAGCGTTTTAAATGACCGACCTTCGTCATTACGACGTGATCGTCTCGCCGGCGATCACCGAAAAGTCGACCATGGCCTCCGAGCAGAACAAGGTCGTCTTCAACGTCGCCAAGAAGGCGTCGAAGCCGGAAATCAAGGCCGCCGTCGAAGCGCTGTTCGGCGTCAAGGTGATGGCCGTGAACACGCTTGTCCGCAAGGGCAAGATCAAGCGCTTCCGTGGCACGGTTGGCCGCCAGAGCGACGTCAAGAAGGCGGTTGTGACGCTGGCCGATGGTCAGTCGATCGACGTCGCGACGGGTCTCTGAGCAAGGCCGCGAGGACAGAACAATGGCACTGAAAAAATTCAACCCGGTAACGCCCAGCACCCGTCAGCTGGTCATCGTCGACCGCTCGGGTCTTTACAAGGGCAAGCCCGTCAAGGGTCTGACCGAAGGCCTGACCAAGTCGGGCGGCCGCAACAATCACGGTCGCATCACCGCCCGCTTCATCGGCGGTGGTCACAAGCGTTCGTACCGCATCATCGACTTCAAGCGCCGCAAGTTCGACGTCGTCGGCACGGTCGAGCGCATTGAATACGATCCGAACCGCACCGCCTTCATCGCGCTGATCAAGTATGACGATGGCGAGCTGTCCTACATCATCGCTCCGCAGCGTCTGGCTCCCGGCGACAAGATCGTCTCCGGTGAATCGGTAGATGTGAAGCCGGGCAATGCGATGCCGCTGGCTTCGATGCCGGTCGGCACCATCGTCCACAACATCGAGCTGAAGCCGGGCAAGGGCGCTCAGGTCGCCCGTTCGGCAGGTGGTTACGGTCAGCTAGTCGGTCGTGACCAGGGCATGGCGATCCTGCGCCTCAATTCGGGCGAGCAGCGTGTCGTTCACGGCTCCTGCATGGCCACTGTCGGCGCCGTGTCCAATCCGGACCACGGCAACATCAATGACGGCAAGGCCGGTCGCACGGTTTGGCGTGGCAAGCGCCCGCACAATCGCGGCGTGACCATGAACCCGGTCGACCATCCGCACGGCGGCGGTGAAGGCCGCACCTCGGGTGGCCGCCATCCGGTTTCGCCCTGGGGCAAGCCGACCAAGGGCAAGAAGACGCGGTCCAACAAGGCGACCGACAAGTTCATCCTGCGCTCGCGCCATCAGCGCAAGAGCTAAGAAGAGGTAACGCCAAGTGACTCGTTCGATTTGGAAAGGCCCCTTCATTGACGGCTACCTTCTCAAGAAGGTGGACAAGGTTCGTGAAGGTGGTCGCAATGAGGTGATCAAGATGTGGAGCCGTCGCTCCACCATCCTGCCGCAGTTCGTCGGCTTCACCTTCGGTGTCTACAACGGCCAGAAGCATGTTCCCGTCTCGGTGAACGAGGACATGGTCGGTCACAAGTTCGGTGAATTCGCTCCGACCCGGACCTATTACGGTCACGGCGCGGATAAGAAGGCGAAGAGGAAATAATCATGGGCAAGGCCAAAGCTCCGCGCAGGCTTGCTGATAACGAAGCGCGCGCCGTATTGCGCACGATCCGTATCAGCCCGCAGAAGCTGAACCTCGTTGCCGCGCTGATCCGCGGCAAGAAGGTCGCGACAGCGCTTTCCGATCTCGAATTCTCGGCCAAGCGGATTTCCGGCACGGTCAAGAAGACGCTGGAATCGGCAATCGCCAACGCGGAAAACAACCACGACCTGGATGTCGATGCACTGATC
>NZ_RZQI01000723.1:0-3099 GCF_003998335.1 Mesorhizobium sp. M7A.F.Ca.CA.002.05.1.1
TCATGGACCTCCCCGATTTCCTCACCTGGCGGGCGACCGGCAGCCTTGCCCGCTCGGTCTGCACGGTGACTTGCAAATGGACCTATCTGGCGCATGAAAGCCGCTGGGACGAGGCCTATTTCCGCACCATCGGACTAGGGAGCCTGGCCGACGAGGGGTTCGCGCGCATCGGCACGCAGATCGTGCCGGCGGGTGGCGCACTTGGCGGCGGGTTGACCGCGCAGGCGGCTGCGGACCTTGGCCTCGTCCCCGGCACCGCGGTAGCGGCCGGTCTGATCGATGCGCATGCCGGTGGCGTCGGTACGGTCGGTGCGCGCGGCGCGTTCGGCAGCGTTCTGTCGCGCATGGCCTATGTTTTCGGCACCTCGGCCTGCACCATGTCGTCGACCGCGGCGCCGGCCTTCGTCGACGGCGTCTGGGGTCCGTATTTCTCGGCCATGGTGCCGGGCCTGTGGCTGAACGAGGGCGGCCAGTCGGCAGCCGGTGCTGCTATCGACCATCTGGTGCGCATGCATCCCGCGGCTGCCGAAGCGACCGCCAAGGCGCAAGCCGAGGGGCTCAGCCTCAGCGCCTGGCTGTCGTTGCAGGCGCAAAGCCGCAATGGGGCCGCGGCAACGCCGGCGCTGGTCGGCGGCATCCATGTGGTGCCGGAGTTTCTCGGCAACCGCGCACCTTTCGCCGACCCGGACGCGCGCGCGCTGATCGCCGGGCTCGATCTCGACACCAGCCTCGACAGCCTGGTCGGGCTCTATGTCGCCGGGGTCTGCGGGCTGGGCTATGGCGCGCGCCAGATCGTGCGGGCCGAGCATGACAAGGGCATTGCCGTCGACACCATCGTGGTCAGCGGCGGCGCCGGCCAAAGCCCGCTGGTGCGCCAGCTGCTTGCCGATACCACAGGCATGGTGGTGGTGGCGTCGACCTCGCCGGAACCGGTGCTGCTCGGCTCGGCTATGCTGGGCGCGGTCGCCGCCGGTGCCTACAGGGATCTGACGGGGGCGATGGCCGGCATGTCGGAACTCGGCGAGGTCTATCATCCCGACGCTACGCTGGGCGGCTGGCATGCAAAACGCTTCGCGGCGTTCGAGCTGCTGCAGCAGGCGGGCAAGGCGATCAGGGGCTGAGAAACTGTTTCGAAAGGCCAGCGACTCCTGCCCGGCTCTGTCAGGAGTGTGGCGAACACCGCTTGGCGATGATGCCGGAAGCTGGCAGCTTTGTTCCGTCGCGACGAGGTAGGCGGCAGGAGCAGGAGGCCTGATGGCAGACGACAAATCGCCAGTGCCATTCGCATCGGACAGCGTGCCATGGACGGAATGGTCCGATGTGCCGCGCTTTGCCGTGCGCTACCGGCATCTGTCGCTGGCCGCCCTAGGCGAGAATTACCATGTCGGCGTGGCGATCGAGGAACTGCCGCCGGGCAAGCAGACCTCACCGGCGCACTACCACATTTTCGAGGAAGAGCATGTCTTCATCCTCGAAGGGGCGCTGACCGCTTATGTCGGCGACGCCGCCTACGCCATGAAGGCCGGCGACTACATCTGCTTTCCGGCTGGTGCTGCGGCGGGGCATTGCCTCATCAACACCGGCGACGCGCCGTGCCGCTATGTCATCGTCGGCGAGCGCAACCCGAATGACGTGGTCGTCTACACCGCCTCCAACAAGGTGCTGGTGCGCGCGCTGGGTAGCCGTGCGCTCTTCGATCTCGCTGCAACTCGAACCTACTGGGACGGCGAGAACACCGGCCTTGCCGCCGGCGATCCGCTGCCGTCGGGTGTGATGTCCGGTATCACCAAACCCCCAGCCGTGCCGATCCCGCCTGTCGCCAGCGATGCCGTCGAATGGAAGGTCGAGGGCGAAGGCCCGCGGTTCGGCGGCCGGTCCAGGCATCTGACCTATGCGGCTTTGGGACTACCAGACTATCATGTCGGCATGCTGATCGAGGCGCCGGCCCCCGGCATGCGCCTGGCGCCCAGGCACTACCACATGCTCGAAGAGGAGCACGCGCTGATTCTGGAAGGGCAGGTGACGCTGCTGCTTGGCGAGGAGCGTCACGAGATGAAGGCCGGCGATTATGTCTGCTTTCCCGCCGGCCTGGCGGTCGGGCATTCCTTCCTCAACAGCGGTACGGAACCGTGCCGCTATCTGATGATCGGCGAGAAAAATCCCAACGAGGTCTGCGTCTATCCCGATTCCAACAAGATGGCGGTCGACGCCTTGCGCCGGCGCGACGGCATTTTCGACATGGGAGCGGTGAGGCGGTACTGGGACGGCGAGGAGACGGAATAGCGCCCGGCGGTCCCGGGTTCACAGTTCCTTCTCCGCCAGCTCCCTGAATTCGTCGGGAACCGAGCGCGCGGCCTCCAGTGCCACCGTGCCGTAGCCGACCGCCTGTTTGCCGAAGCGTTCGCGGATCTTGTCGATGGCGCGGTCGGCGTCGAAGCGTGCCAGGCCTTTTCGGGTGCCGGGCCGGCGTTTCTCGTCGGCGAGGCCGAGCGGCAGTTCGAGCTGCAGCTCGAAGCTTTCCTCAAGATGCGACACCGAGATCGCCAGCAGCGAGATCGTTCTTTCGTGGGGGTTGTCGGCGAGGACGCCGCGCACCAGATCGCCGGCGATCTCGGCCAGCATCGCGGTCGCCGAGATCGGCTGGTCAAGCGTGATCGAGCGCGTGACGGCGCTGAGATCGGCAAAGCGCACGCGTACCGTCACCGTGCGGCCGGGCCGCGCCTTGGCGCGCAGCCGGCTGGCGACACGGTCGGCCAGATGCAGCAGAGTGGGCACGATGATCCGCGCTACGGCGGGTTTTTGGCCCAGCGCCGATTGGGCGCCGGCCGAATGCGCGCGGCTATGCGTTTCGAGCTTTCGCGGGTCGCGGTTCCATGACAAGGCGGCGAGCTTTTCGCCGGCGGCGGGACCGAGCAGCCGCGTTAGCGCGCCGCTGTGCGTCCTGGCCAGCTGGCCGATGGTCTCGACGCCGATTTCCGCCAGCCTCGCCCTGATCGCCGGGCCGACGCCCCACATCAGCCCGACCGGCAGGTCGTGCAGGAAAGCGAGCTCGCTGCCGGGGTCGACCACCACCAGCCCGTCGGGTTTTGCCACCTGGGA
>NZ_RZQI01000724.1:0-3095 GCF_003998335.1 Mesorhizobium sp. M7A.F.Ca.CA.002.05.1.1
CAATAGATCAGCGGGCCGCGCGACAGCGCGACGCGGCCGGCATCCTGGCGCACCTGCGGGTTGGCATAGAGCCGCTCGATCGGCATTTCGAGATCGAGCCGGATATTGTCGCCCTTCTTCCATGTCCGCTTGATCGCGGCGTAGCCGTCGCTGGTGATCTCAGCCAGCTTGATGGCCTCGCCGTTCACCTTCAACTGGGCACTGGCGCTCCAGGCTGGAATGCGCAGGTGCAAGGTGAATTCGACCGGCGCCTGCGGTTCGAGCACGATCTCGACGGCGCCGTCCCAGGGATAGCGGCTCGTCTGCGTCACGCCGACCGGGACGCCCGATATGTCGAAACGGGCGGTCGAGTCGCCATAGAGGTGGATGGCCAACGCGTCGTCGGCCAGGCTGTAGAAATAGCTGCCGATCGAGGCGACCATGCGCCCGATATTGGGTGGGCAGCACGGGCAGCGGTGCCATTTCCACCTGTTGTGCTTGCCCCGGCTTTCCAATGGATTCTCGTAGAAAAACAGCGAGCCGTCGAGCGACAGGCCCGAGATCGAACCGTTGTAGAGGGCGCGTTCCATCATGTCGGCGTAGCGCGCATTCGGCCCCATGCCGAGCATGCGGCTGGCCCAGAACACCAGGCCCACCGCTGCACAGGTCTCGGCATAGGCGCTCTCGTTGGGCAGGTCATAGTCGCTGGTGAACCCCTCATTGTGCGCCGATGGCCCGAGCCCGCCGGTGATATAGAGGCTCTTGGTGGTGAGATCGTCCCACAGAAGGTCGAGCGCCGACCGCAGCGTGTCGTCGCCATATTCGGTGGCGATGTCGGCCATGCCGGAATAGAGGTACATCGCCCTGACCGCGTGGCCGACGACCTTGTCCTGCTCGCGCACCGGGATGTGCGACTGGCTGTATTCATAGGTCTTGAAATGATAGGCCTTCGGGTCGGCGCCGCGGGCGCGGGCCTCCTCGTCGAAATAATGCGGCTGCTGCCCGCGCTGGTCGATGAAGTATTTGGCCAGCTCCATGTATTTCCGCTCGCCTGTCACCCGCGCCAGCTTGACCAGCGCCAGCTCGATCTCCTCATGTCCGCAATAGCCCTTCTTCTTGCCGGGCTCGGGGCCGAGCACCGACGCGATATGGTCGGCATAGCGGCACATGATGTCGAGCAGCTTGCGTTTTCCCGTCGCCTGGTAATAGGCGACCGCGCCCTCGATCAGGTGGCCGGCGCAATAGAGCTCGTGGCAGTCGCGCAGATTGGTCCAGCGCTTGCCGGGCTGGATGCGCTGATACCAGCTCGAGAGATAGCCGTCCTCCTGCTGCAGCTTGCCATACATGTCGATGACGGCATCGATCTTCTTCTCCAGTTCGGGGTTCTTGCGCCGGTAAAGCGAATAGGCCGCGGTCTCGATCGTCTTGCCGAGATCGGAATCCCAGAACATCTGCGTGGTCACCGTCGATCCAGTGAATTCCGCGCCCTGGCGGTCGGCTTCGTCGGGGGAGGGCGAGTGGAAGGGGATGACTATGCCGGGCGAGGGGCGGTCCGGATCGATCTGCTCCAGCATGCGGGCCTCGACGCAGCGCTCGTAGAGGATGTCGGCGGTGCGTGTGGCGACAGCGTCGGCGCGGTCGCCCCAGAAGCCGTGCACGTCGACCTGCGGCACCGGCAGCGGGCGGAAGGCGAGCTTCGGTTTTCCGGTTTTTGCGGATGGCGATGCGGTCATGAACTTACTCCATTCTATTTGACGGCCCCGGCCATCAGGCCGCGGATGTAGAAGCGCTGCAGCGCCAGGAAGAGGATGAGGCACGGCACCATCATCACGGTGACGCCCGCCTGCACCGCGCCCCAGTCGATGGCGCCGAAGCGGCCCGACTGCAGTGCGGTCATCATCACCGGCAGCGTGAACTTGGACTGGTCGGTCATCAGCACGAGGGCGGCGAGGAATTCGTTCCAGGCGCCGAGGAAGGCAAACAGGGCGATGGTGACCACGCCCGGCCAGACCAGCGGCAGCATCACTTTCAAAAGCATGGTGAGATTGCTGGCGCCGTCCATGCGGGCGGCCTCCTCGATGTCGCGCGGCACGGCGTCGAAGGCGTTGCGCATCATGAAGATCGAGAACGGCAGTTGCAGCGTCACATAGACGCCGACCAGGCCGGTCAGGGTGTTGTGCAGGCCAAGCTTGGTCAGCACCAGGAAGATCGGCGTCAGGATCGACTGAAACGGGATCATGATCGTCGACAGGATGAGGATGAAGAACAGGTCCTTGAACGGAAACCGGAACCGCGAAAAGCCGTAGCCGGCCAGCACGCTGACGGCGACCGACAGCACCACCGTCATCACCGAGACATAGATGCTGTTTTGCGCCGAGACCCACAGCCCGTCGCCGAAGCTGTTGAGCGTGGCATAGTTCTCCAGCGAGAACCCCGACGTCGGCCACGGCGGCAGCGGCGGCAGGCGTGCTTCGGCCGCCGGCTTGAACGCCGACAGCACCGCCCAAACAATCGGCGCGGCGAACAGCACCGAGGCGACGATGCCGGTAGAATGCTCTGCGACGCGGCTCAGGAGCCGGCGGCTACGGGAGGCTGCCTGCGCCATCAGTCGAGACCCTCCGGCTTGCGCAACAACCATAGCTGGACGAGGCTGAGCGCCACCAGGATGACCAGCAGCACCATGGAAAGTGCCGCGCCATAGCCGAGCTTGAACGACACGAAGGACTGGTTGAAGATCCAGTAGACCGCCGTCAGCGTCTGGTTGCGCGGGCCGCCGCGCAGGATGATGTAGAACTGGTCGAAGGCGAGGATCGAGCCGGCGACCGACAGGATCAGCGCCAGCGCCAGCGTGCGGCGCATCAGCGGCAGGGTGATCGCCCTGAACCTGGCGAAAGGCCCGGCACCGTCGATGACGGCCGCCTCCTGCAGGTCCTGCGGGATCGATTGCAGGCCGGCCATCAGGATGATCATGGTGAAGCCGGCGACCTTCCAGACGACCATGGCGATGATCGACCAGAAGGCCGGCTGGAAGGTGGCCAGAAGGTTGAACTTCCTGTCGATCAGTCCGAGGTCGTAGGCAGCCGGGCTGAACAGGCCGGAATCGACATTCAGCAACC
>NZ_RZQI01000725.1:0-3094 GCF_003998335.1 Mesorhizobium sp. M7A.F.Ca.CA.002.05.1.1
GTTGCGCAGGGGATGCCAGAGGCCACGCCGGCGCGCCGACAGGAAGCGCTGGGCGATGACCTTGGCAGCGGCGGGGTTCTCGCGCAGGATGAAGGCGCGGACCATGGGATCGCCGAGATAGGCATCGTGCACTGCCTCGATCAGCGTGCCCGAAATGGCGTGCGTGGTTTCGGCGAAGCCGACCAGGCGGTCGACGGTTTCGGCAAATTCGGAGGCGCCACGCGGGCCGTGGCGCATCTGTCCCGATATGAAGCGAGGATTGACGGCACGGGCGCGCACCACCCGCGATACGGCCTCACTGAGCGAACGCGGCTTGGGCTTTTGCGGGTCCGTGGTGTCGAGCACGATGACGTCGGCATTCCTGCCGAGCGCCGCAAGGGCTGCGGAAAAGCCGCCGATGAAGGCGACGTCGGCGGAGCCTTCGAGGATGTCGCGGCCGGGGTCGTCGCCGGTGTGGACGAGAAGATCGGCCTCGGCGATGCGGGTTTCGAAGGCGCCGGGCACCGAGATGCCTTCGCCTTCTGCGCCGCCATAGGCGTGCGATGTGGCGTCGAGATAGGCGCGGCCGATTTCTTCGCGCGCCGCCCAGTTGCCGGAGGACAAGATATCCTCGACGCCGGCGCCGTACGTGCCGGGCGAGGTGCCGAAGATGCGCGGGCTGATCTTGCCGTCAGCGCGGGTTTTGGCCGCGAGCGGGTTTTCCGAATCCTCCTCGTCGCGGGCGGCAACCGCGTTGGCGGCGGCATCGATCAGCGCGATCTGGGTCGGGAACATATCGCGGAACAGGCCTGATATGCGCCAGGTGACATCGACGCGTGGCCTTCCGAGCGGCGCCGGCGGCAATACCTCGATGCCGGTGATGCGGCCGGTCGCCGAATCCCATTGCGGCCGGCAGCCCATCAGAGCCAGGCCTTGCGCGATTTCCTCGCCGCCGGTGCGCAGCGAAGCCGAGCCCCAGAGATCGATGACCAGCGAGCGCGGCCAGTCGCCGTGCGATTGCATGTAGCCGCGCACGACTTCCTCCGCCGCTGCCTTGCCCAGATCATAGGCGGTCGGCGTCGGCATGGTGCGCGGGTCCGAGGTGAACAGATTGCGGCCGGTGGGCAAGACGTCCGAGCGGCCACGCGCGGGCGCCCCGGCTGGACCGGCCTTGACGTGGCGGCCATCAAGCGCGGCGAGCAGCGCCGCTTTCTCGGCGTCAGCGCTTTGTCGCCGCATGGCGTCGGGCTCATCCTCAGGGGCGCGGCCATAGATATGCAGCCCATCCTTGATGGCAAAATCCTTGAGGTCGCAGAGCCAGGCGTCGATGCGGCGCAACGCTTCGTCGGGTGCGTCGGTCGTGGCGACGCCGGCTTCGGAGGCGAAACCGGTCTTTTGCGCGGTGTCGACGATCAGCTTCGCCAGACGATCTCGGCGGCGGCGGTCGAGCCCGTCGGCCTGGGCGTATTCATCGACCAGCCGCTCGAGCTTGTGTTGGTTTTCGTCGAGCCCGGCGCCGGTCAGCGGCGGTGGCAGATGACCAAGGGTGACGGCGGCGATGCGGCGCTTGGCTTGCGCCGCTTCGCCTGGGTTGGAGACGATGAAGGGATAGACGACGGGCAAGGCGCCGGTGACGATCTCGGGAAAGCAGTTCTCCGAAAGCGCAACGGTCTTGCCCGGCAGCCATTCCAGCGTGCCATGCGCGCCGACATGGACCAGCGCGTGGACGCCGAGCGACTTTCGCAGCCACAGGCCGAAGGCGATCAGCGCATGGCGCGGGGGCAGCGTCGGATCGTGGTAGTCGGCGCGGCGGTCGGCGGAGCGGCCGCGATCCGGGGCGAGGGCGATGGTGACGTTGCCGAAGGTGGTGGCGCGGAAGGGGAAACTTCGGCGCGAGGCGCCCCCCTCTGTCCTGCCGGACATCTCCCCCTCAAGGGGGGAGATTGGCAGTTTTGACGCTCCGCCCTCTCCTGCAACACTGGAGGTTGGCGAAACCGGTAATGACAGCGCAATCTCCCCCCTTGAGGGGGAGATGTCCGGCCGGACAGAGGGGGGCGCCTCGCGCAGACCCGTCTCATCTTCCACCTTCCCCCAAGCGGCTTCGACCGCAGCGATTGCCGCAGTCGGCAACTCCGTCGAGAAGGCAATGTAGTTATCTAAGGCCAATCCAGTATCGCTGGCTTCCAGCAAATCCAGCAACCCACGCGGCGTCTCCGGAATTCCCTCAACACCATAATCCTGTCCCTTCAGGTCATGCAGAATGGCCAGCACGCTGGACGGCACGTCGAGGCCGACGGCATAGCCGGTGCGGCCGGGGGCGCTGGGATAATCCGGCATCAGGATCGCCAGCTTGCGCTCGGCGCGGGGCGTCTCCTGCAGGCGGATAAAGGCCGCGACGCGGTCAGCCACTTGCGCCACGCGATCCGGTTCCGGCCGGTTGGCGAAAGCGCGGTGGCCAAGTGCTGGATCGATCTCGCTCTCGCCCTTGAAGGAAATGGCGCCGGCCAGGATGCGGCCGTCGAGCTCGGGCAGCACGACATGCATGGCAAGGTCGGCGGGCGCCAGGCCGCGCTGGTTGCTCTCCCAGATGTCGCGGCGGGTGGTGGCGACGATGACCTGGAAGACCGGCACGCCGGCGCGGTCGAACAAGGTCTCATTGCCCGGTTCGGCACCGGACGCGAAAGCGGTAGCGGTGACGATGGCGGCGGGTTTCAGTGAGGCGAGTGCTGTTTCCACGAAGGCCAGGGATGCCGGGTCCTTGAGGGTGGAGACGAAGATGGGGACCGGGTTGATGCCGCGCTGTCGCAGAGCTTCAAAAAGTGCGTCGATTGGCGCGACATCGGCGGCCAGCAGCATCGAGCGGTAGAACAGGATAGGCACGACCTTTCCCTCCCCCTCGAGGGGAGGGTGGCCCGCAGGGCCGGGTGGGGTCGGTACGACCGGACGCGGCGTTTCTTTGAGTCGGCGCGCCTCGGAGAGGACCCCACCCCCGGCCTGCGGCCGGACCCTCCCCTCGAGGGGGAGGGGGACGACGCCGCGGCCGGGTTCGTAGTAGCCAGCTTTGGGCACGGCGACCGGTTCGATGAAAGGCGCATCCTGTCCCGCCAGCCGTGCC
>NZ_RZQI01000726.1:0-3092 GCF_003998335.1 Mesorhizobium sp. M7A.F.Ca.CA.002.05.1.1
GCTCGCACAGCGCTTCGGCCTATCGCGTTCGGCGGCGGTTGCCTGTTTTGAAATGCTGGTCTCGGAAGGCTTCGCCGTCGCCAGGATCGGTGCCGGAACCTTCGTCGCGCCTGACGTGCCGCATCTGCCGACAACACTGGTCAAGCCACGGCCACCCGAGATCGATGCCGCCACCTCGCTGCCTTGCGGCCTTGGCGTGGCGGTGTCCGATCCGCGCACGCTTAATTTGTTTCGCATCCTTCTGTCGCGCCACCTCGCTCGCCCCGGGCCGGAGCATTTCCGCTATGGCGATCCGCGCGGCGGCCTGCCGCTGCGCACGGCAATTGCCACCTATCTCAGGACCGCACGCGGCGTGCGCTGCGATGCCGGCCAGATCGTGCTGACTTCGGGCACGCAGCAGGGGCTGGATCTTCTGGTGCGCGCCGCGCTCAGCCCCGGCGATGCCGTCTGGATCGAAAACCCCTGCTATCCCATGGCGCAGGCCGTGCTGGCCGGCAGCGGCGCCAGGGTTTTTGGGGTACCGGTCGACGCGGAAGGGCTCGATCCCGAGATCGGCGAAAGCCTGTGCTCCAAGGCGCGCGCGGCCTATGTCACGCCCTCGCATCAATATCCGCTCGGCGTGACGATGACGATGCGCCGCCGTCTCGCTTTGCTCGACTGGGCTCGGCGCAACGATGCCTGGATCATCGAGGACGACTACGACAGCGAGTTCCGCTATGCCGGCCCGCCGCTGACCTCGCTGCAGGGCATGGACGGTTCAGACCGTGTCGCCTATCTCGGCACCTTCTCGAAAATCCTCTTCCCCGGCCTGCGCATCGGCTATGTCGTGGTGCCCGAAGCGCTGCTCGATGCCGTGATGGCGGTCAGGGCGCGCTCCGACCGCTTCCCCTCGACGCTGGCCGAAGGCGCGCTGACCGACCTGTTGAACGAAGGCCATTTCGCCGCGCATCTCCGGCGCGTGCGCCGCCGCGTCCAGGCCGCGCGCGACGTCCTGGTCGCCGGCCTCGAGGCGCATTGCGGCGATGCCCTCGAAGTAACCGTGCCCGAACAGGGGTTGCATTTGATGGCGACGCTGAAGGACGCCGGGCCGGACACCGCGATCGTCGAGGCGGCGAAGGCGGCGGGTGTCGGCGCCAGGGCCTTGTCCTCAATGTTCATCGGCGGGGCGCCCCGGCAAGGTCTGGTGCTGGGTTTTTCGGGGTTTTCGGACGAGGAGTTGATGGCCGCGACGGTGCGACTGGGTGGGGTGGTTCGGCAGCAAGCCCGGTGAGCCAACGAGAACCGCCTCATTGGTGCGCCGGCATCGAACTGTAGAGCCCCGTCAATTCCCATTCGCTGGCCCGGCCTTGCCGCACTGCGCCAGCACCTTGCCGATGGCCGCGCTGGAGCCCTTCAGCGGAAAGCTGATCTCGCCATATTTGGCTGAACTGACCGACACATCGCCCTTCCCGCGCAGCAGGTCGAACAGCGGATCGGCTTTCGCCAGATTGACCACGAAGTAGTTGTACATGGCCTCCAGCTGCAGTGTCTTCGTTACCGTCTTGCCGTCGGCCTT
Source organism: Mesorhizobium sp. M7A.F.Ca.CA.002.05.1.1 (assembly GCF_003998335.1). Lineage (NCBI taxonomy): Bacteria > Pseudomonadati > Pseudomonadota > Alphaproteobacteria > Hyphomicrobiales > Phyllobacteriaceae > Mesorhizobium > Mesorhizobium sp. M7A.F.Ca.CA.002.05.1.1. Next base: position 1,556 of record NZ_RZQI01000726.1, read on the forward strand.
GAACGCGAACGAACCGCTGATGCCAGGTTCCAGCAGCTGGCCGGCGGCACCGAGATCGTAGCTCAGCACCGGCGTGTCGAAACAGGTGAGCATCATATGCGCATCGCCTTTCGGCCCGCCGCAGACCGAAGCCGTCAGCACGCTGCCGCCCTCGTCTTCCTCCATCTTGGCGCTCCAGCCACCGCACGACGCGGCAAACGCCGGCTGCGCGGCCTGCACGACGGCCAAGGCACCAGCGACGATGAGATGTGCAACTCTCATGACTCCCCCAATTGACTGCCTCCAGGGCATTTGCAGCGCCCGTCGGCAGCATATAGGAAAAAGCGATCCGATGGCATTGCCCGTTGCGGCAGCCGGTCCTGTTTCGTGGAGAGTTGGATTGAGAGCCTGCGTTCGCCTGTGTCTGTCCTTTGCCGCCCTGCTTGCCTCGCCGCTCACCGCTCGTGCCGAGTGGAAGCCGGTCGAGAAAATCGAGCCCTACGCGATCTCGGGCCGGTCCGGCGCCGAACTCTACCGCTCGATCGGCGAGAAAGGGCCAAAGCTCGGCATTGCCCGCGCCATCGCCTACACCAATTTCAAGCTGACCTGGGGGTTAAGGGACTACAAGCCCAAGGGCAAGGACTGCGTGCTGACGGCCGGGCGGCCGAAGCTGATCGTCACCTACACCTTGCCAAAACCTTCCGGCTCCCTGCCGCCCGCCGTCCAGAAGAACTGGGAAACCTTCATCGCCGGCGTCGCCGCCCATGAGAAGGTGCATGGCGCCAGCATGGTCCAGATGGTCCACGACATCCAAGCCGCGACGAACGGCCTGACCGTCGCCGACGATCCCAAATGCAGCAAGACAAGGGCCGAGGTGGTGAAGCGGCTTGACGCGATCTCGAAGGCGCGGGTGCTGGCAAGCCGCGATTTCGACCGCGTCGAATTCGGCGATGGCGGCAATTTACAGAAACTGGTTTTTTCGCTCGTGACCGGCCCCTGACTGGCGCGGACCGCAGTCCGAAGTTGGCGGCAGTGCTATCTTCGACCGCTGGCGCCGGCCGCTTCGCCCAGCTCACCGCGTTTCCGCACTCGCCCTCAGCTCCGCCCGCTTCTCGTCCGAGACGACGGCCAGATCCAGCACCTTCTGCAATTCGGCGGCATGGCGGAAGGACGGTTCGGCCTGCACGCCGGATCGCACCGCGTCAGTGAAACGCTGGTAGTTGGTCGGCACCGTGCCGGCGTCGAGCTCTTCCCATATGGCGTTCTCGACGTTTTCGCCGATGCAGGCCTTGAGCGTCGAACCATCCAGATTGTGCACCACTTCGATGCCGCCCTTCTCGCCATAGATGCGCAGGCGCAGCTCGTTGAGATGGCCAGTCGCCCAGCGGCTGGCATGCACCACGCCGAAGGCGCCGTTGGAAAAGTCCAGCGTCATGGCGAAGCTGTCATTGGCGTCTAGCCCGTAGTCGCCGATGCGGTTGCCGGGCGCCTTGTCGAAGGCGCGCAGCCGGCAGAAGACATGGTCGATGTCGACGGCTGCGCCATAGCTGGCGAAATC
>NZ_RZQI01000727.1:0-3091 GCF_003998335.1 Mesorhizobium sp. M7A.F.Ca.CA.002.05.1.1
TTGTCTGAGTTCTGTCGAGCCGCGTGGCCTGCCACGCGGCTTTTCGTTGTCCTGGCCCACTCTCATGGCCTTTCGGCGCTGGCTTGCGCATCGTCGCGCCGCTACGCTCATTGCTCCAGTGGGCGGGGAATCTTGTCGCATCGAAAAAATTGACGTTTACGCAAACGTCAATTTTTGCTATCCCGCTCCCAATATGGGTCCGCATGCCGCCCCTGGCTTGTCTTCGGGGCATTCGGACCGGGTTTGCAGGGTGGAGAAAAAGCATGCCGACATACAGGGCTCCGGTCCAGGATACGCTGTTCGTGCTCAACGAGGTTCTGGGTTATCAGCGTTATTCGAACCTTCCCGGATTTGCCGACGCCACGCCCGATGTGCTCGAGGCGATCCTGGCCGAAGGCGCCAAGCTCGCCGAAAACGTCATGCATCCGCTGAACCGTGTCGGCGACATGGAAGGCTGTGTGCGTCACGACGATGGCTCGGTGACCACGCCGAAAGGCTTCAAGGAGGCGTTCGACCAGTATCGCGAAGGCGGCTGGATGGGGTTGGCCGCACCAGTCGAGTTCGGCGGCCAGGGCCTGCCCTATGCCGTGCATACCGCCGTCGCCGAATATATGGTCTCGGCCAATATGTCCTTGATGATGTATCCGGGCCTGACGCAAGGCGCGATCGCCGCGATCATCACCCACGGCACCGACGAGCAGAAGTCAACATGGTTGCCGAGGATGATCGAGGGTGCCTGGACCGGCACCATGAACCTGACCGAGCCGCATTGCGGCACGGATCTGGGCCTGTTGCGGACCAAGGCGGTGCCGAACGGCGATGGCACCTATAAAATTTCAGGCCAGAAGATCTTCATCTCGGCCGGCGAACACGACATGTCGGACAACATCGTCCATCTGGTACTGGCCCGCATCGAGGGTGCGCCGGAAGGCGTCAAGGGCATCTCTCTGTTCATCGTGCCGAAGCTCAAGCTCGACGCATCGGGCAATCCGGGCACCAGGAACACCGTCTCCTGCGGCTCGATCGAGGAGAAGATGGGCATCCATGGCAATTCGACCTGCGTCATGAACTATGACGAGGCTGAGGGCACGCTGCTCGGCGAGGCCAATGGCGGCCTGAAGGCGATGTTCACGATGATGAACGAGGCGCGCCTTGGTGTGGGCCTGCAGGGGCTGTCGCTGTCGGAGATCGCCTATCAGAACGCTGTCGGCTACGCCAAGGACCGTTTGCAGGGCCGCTCATTGTCGGGGCCGAAGGCGCCGGACAAGAAGGCCGACCCGATCATCGTCCATCCCGATATCCGCCGCAGCCTGATGACCATGAAGGCCTTCAACGAGGCCGGCCGCGCGCTGGCGCTGTGGACGGCGATCAAGTCCGACATTGCCCACCGCTCCGGCGACGACAAGGACCGCCAGGCCGCCGACGATTACACCGGCCTGATGACACCGGTGGTCAAGGGCGTGCTCACGGACAAGGGCTTCGACCACGCCGTCATGGCGCAGCAGGTGTTCGGCGGTCACGGTTATATCGAAGAGCACGGCATGAGCCAGTTCGTGCGCGATGCCCGCATCGCCATGATCTATGAAGGCGCCAACGGCATCCAGGCGCTCGACCTCGTCGGCCGTAAACTCGGCCTGAATGGCGGCCGCGCCGTGCAGGCCTTCTTCAAGGAGGTCGGTGAGTTCTGCGAGGAGAACCGCTCCGACGAGAAGATGGCGCCATTCACCAAGGCGCTGAAGAAAGGTCTCAACGATTTGCAGGCCGCCACCATGTGGCTGGTGCAGAACGGCATGGCCAAGCCCGACAATGCCGGTGCCGCCTCGACCGACTACATGCATCTCTTCGGCTTGGTCGCTCTGGGCTATATGTGGGCGCAGATGGCCAAGGTGGCACTTGGCAAGACGGACGCCAATGGCGCGCAATCTTTTTACGACAACAAGGTCGTGACGGGGCGCTTCTTCATGGAGCGGATCATGCCGGAGACGTCGGCGCATCTCGCCCGCATTTCGAGCGGCGCCGACACATTGATGGCACTGCCGGCGGAAGCGTTCTAAAGATGATCGGCGTCCTCCTCCCCCTTGAGGGGAGGGTGGCCCGAAGGGTCGGGAGGGGTCGCTGCGGCAGTGCGCCGGCCTCAGTTTCGATGATGCATGTCGGGAGGAGTATCATACCAGCATGACCAACCCAGCTGAAATCCTTGGCCTTCCGAAGCCCGCTTGGGCGGCGGACGAGGTCGGCATGCTCTACGACATGGCGCATCGCTTCATGTCGGAGGAGATCGCGCCGCGCTACGACGAGTTCGAGAAGAACGAGATGGTCGATCGTGAGAGCTGGCTGAAGGCAGGTTCCGCCGGCCTGCTCTGCGCCTCTATGCCGGAGGAATATGGCGGCTCCGGCGGCACCTTCGCGCATGAGAGCGCCATCATCGAGGCCATCGGCCATGTCGGCGTCGACGGTTTCGGCATCGGCCTGCACAATTCGATCGTCGCCCCTTACATCCTCCACTATGGCTCCGAGGAGCAGAAGAAGAAATGGCTGCCGAAACTGGCGACCGGCGAGCTGATCGGCGCCATCGCCATGACCGAGCCGGGCGCCGGCTCCGACCTGCAGGGCGTCAAGACGCGGGCGCAGAAGGATGGCAATCAGTACAAGATCAACGGCTCCAAGACCTTCATCACCAACGGCCAGCTTGCGAACTTCATCATCGTCGTCACCAAGACCGATCCGGAGAAGGGTGCCAAGGGCACCTCGCTGATCGTCGTCGAGACCGACGAGGTCGAAGGTTTTCAGCGCGGCCGTAACCTCGACAAGATCGGGCTCAAGGCCAACGACACGTCGGAGCTGTTCTTCAACGACATGCGCGTGCCGACCTCCAACCTGCTCGGCCATGAGGAAGGGCAGGGCTTCGTCCAGCTGATGCAGCAATTGCCGCAGGAGCGGCTGCAGATCGGCACCGGCGCCATTGCCATGATCGAGCGGGCGCTGGCGCTGACCATTGATTATGTCAAGGAACGCAAGGCGTTCGGCAAGGCGATCATCGATTTCCAGAACACCCAGTTCAAGCTGGCCGAACTCAAGACCGAGGCCACCG
>NZ_RZQI01000728.1:0-3091 GCF_003998335.1 Mesorhizobium sp. M7A.F.Ca.CA.002.05.1.1
GTACCACCCCTGTTCCACCCCCGACCCCGGTCGCCGAACATCACATAACCAGCATCCGTCACCGCCAGCGTGTCCTCCAGCTTGATGAAGCCGCGCGTCGGGTGGAGCATGGTCGTCTCCACCGATAGCACCATGTTCTTCTCCAGCGGCTTTGCCGCATAGGTGCCTTCATAGGTCACCGGGTGGTTGGTCATCAGGAACGGCGCCTCGTGCGTGATCAGGCCCATGCCATGGGCGAAGAAATCCGTGTAGGCCGCGACCTTCGAAGCCTTCAGCACGCCCTCGGCATGGGAAATCATGTCGCCGCCCAGCGTGCCCGCTTTGACTTTTGAGAAGGCCGCCTGCTGCACCGTCTCGACCTCGGCCAGCAGATCTTCCAGTTCGGCATCCGGTTCCCCGAGAATGCCCATCCGGCAGAGGTCGCCGATATAGCCGTGAAAGTTGCCGCCGGAATCGATTGACAGCACCTCGCCTTTTTTCCACGCCTGCGGCGAGGCGGCGCGGTTGTGGCTGGAGCCCAGCGTCAGCAGGCAATATTCGAAATGGATGCCGCGATTGGTTTCCTCGCGCCGCAGCTGTTCGATGATCTCGCCCTTGGTCGTGCCTTCGCGCGCCCAGGCTATGGTCGCCAGCATGGAATCGGTGATCAGTTCAGAGGCCGTGCGCAGCTTCTCCAGTTCGGCATCGGTCTTGATGGCGCGCATGCGCTCCAGCATGTCGGTCGCATCGATCAGCCTGGCGTCCGGCAACGCCTTGCGGATCAGCGTATAGGCGTCCGACGGCAGGAAGCCGGGCTCGATGCCGATGCGCGCGCCCGCCTTGCCGATCTTCTGCAGATGCTCGACCGCAAGGTTGGCGGCGTCGAGCGTGCCCCAGCAGGCGGCGTGCAGCGTCGGCGTCCAGAACGGGTTGTTCTGATGCTCGCCGCCCTCCATGCGGTTGCCGATATAGGCGGCATGGTCCGGCCCGCCTTTCTCGTACACGACAATCGGCAGGTAACGGCTGTGGCCGATCGCATCCATGGCGGCGAAGAAGATGAACTTGTAGCCGCCCAGCAGATATTGCGTGTTGTGCTTGGAGGTGGCGAGCAGCACATCGATGCCGGCCTCCTCCATCAGCCGGTCGACCCTTGCCTGGTCGAACGGGATATTGCCGACCGCATTCTTGCCCGGAGCAATGTTCATCTCTCTCTCCCTGAATAGCCGGATCGCCGCTGTTCCGCTCCCGATCCCTTGGCAGCGGTCAAATCTGCACCACTTTGCCCGTTCTGGTCCAGCCAGAAACAGATGAAATGTCGCCTCTCTATGACTCCGCGCTGTCATTCGTCGCATATTCAACCAATCTGGTCCTACCAGAATGATCAAATTGAGCCACGCCCTCCAAACTGGTCCAGCGGACGAAAATTTCAAAGCCAAGCGAGGATGCGCCAATTCCGTCTCTGGCGAAACCCTCGGCAAGGCTCATAATCGCCGCCGCAAGGATGCCGGTGGGCTTGCCGGCGTCCGAGGGGTTGGCGCACCCGACCGGGTCGCGGAGAGGACGGAGTTCGATCATGTCAGGTTTCACGATTTCCAGACGCACGATGCTTGCCGGCTCGGCAATGCTGCTGGCCTCCACCGCAATGCCGGCACCGGGCTGGGCGCAGACGCCAAAGAAGGGCGGGCGACTGGTGCTTGCCGCCGATTCCGAACCGCGCAACCTCAACCCGGCGATCGTCGCCTCCAACGGCGTGTTCTTCATCTCCAGCAAGATCGTCGAAACGCTGGCCGAAGCCTCCTTCGACGGCAAAGACGGTCTCGCGCCACGGCTGGCGCTGAGCTGGGAAGGTGCCGCCGACGGGCTCTCGGCGACGTTCAAACTGCGCGACGGCGTCAAATGGCATGACGGCAAGCCGTTCACCTCGGCCGACGTCGCCTTCTCGGCGCTGCAGATCTGGAAGCCGCTGCAGAATCTCGGCCGCACCGTATTCAAGGATCTGGCCAGCGTCGACACCCCCGACGATCTCACCGCCGTGTTCAAATTCGCCAAGCCGACGCCGTTCCAGCTGATCCGCAACGCGCTGCCGGCGCTGAGCAGTGTGGTGCCGAAGCACATCTATGAGGTCGGCAAGATCGAGGACAACCCGGCCAACAACGCGCCCATCGGCACCGGACCGTTCAAATTCGGCGAGTACAAGGCCGGCCAATATTACCGGCTGACCAAAAACGCCGACTACTGGGGCAAGGACGAGCCCTATCTCGACGAGATCATCTATCAAGTGCTGCCGGATCGCACGTCAGCGGCGAGCGCGCTGGAGGCCGAGGAGATCCAGCTCGCAGCCTTTTCCGCCGTGCCGCTGGCCGACCTCGACCGCATCTCCAAGGTGCCGGGCCTGAAGGTGATCTCCAAGGGTTACGAAGGGCTGACCTATCAGCTCGTCGTCGAGATCAACCATCGCCGCAAGGAACTGGCCGACCTGAAAGTGCGGCAGGCGATCGCGCATGCCATCGACAAGGATTTCGTCGTCAAGACGGTGTTCCTCGGCTATGCCGCGACAGCCACCGGTCCGGTGCCGAAGAACGATCCGCAATTCTACACCGCCGACGTGCCGACCTATGCCTTCGACGTCGCCAAGGCCAACGCGCTGCTCGACGAGGCTGGCTACAAGAAAGGCGCCGACGGCAACCGCTTTTCGCTCAAGCTGCTGCCTGCGCCCTATTTCAACGAGACCAAGCAGTTCGGCGACTATCTGCGCCAGGCGCTCGCCGCCATCGGCATCGATGCTCAGCTGGTCAACAACGACTCGGCCGCGCACATCAAGGCGGTCTACACCGACCACGCCTTCGACCTCGCTGTCGGCCCGCCGGTGTTCCGCGGCGACCCGGCGATCTCGACCACCATCCTGGTGCAGAGCGGCATTCCGGACGGCGTGCCGTTCTCCAACCAGGGCGGCTACAAGAACGACGCGCTCGATGCGCTCATCGCCAAGGCATCGGAGACGCTCGATACATCAGCCCGCACCGACCTCTACAAGGAATTCCAGAAGGAGGTGGCCACCGACCTGCCGCTGATCAACGTCGCCGAATGGAGTTTTATCAGCGTCGCGCGCGAC
>NZ_RZQI01000729.1:0-3089 GCF_003998335.1 Mesorhizobium sp. M7A.F.Ca.CA.002.05.1.1
GGATGCGATAGAGCTGAAGCCGCGTCGGGTTGCCGAGCGCTTCGAGCTGGGAGGCTGCTTTTTCGAGTTTCATGGAAATAAACTATACGGCACTTTTCGCATCGTCAACCCAAATTTCGAAAAATATGGAAATACGAAACCCAGGCACCGTCAAAGGTGCCTCAGATCGACCGCTGGTTGACCCGCTTGGCGACCTCTTCCGCACTCTCGACCCGCTCGGAATAGCGGTCCGTCAGGTAGTTGGAGCGGTCGCGCAGGAGCAGGGTGAACTTCATCAGCTCCTCCATCACGTCGACGATCCGGTTGTAATACGATGACGGCTTCATGCGGCCGGCTTCGTCGAACTCGGCGAAAGCCTTGGCGACCGACGATTGGTTGGGGATGGTGACCATTCGCATCCAGCGGCCAAGGATGCGGAGCTGGTTGACGGCGTTGAAACTCTGGGAGCCGCCGGAGACCTGCATGACGGCGAGCGTCCTGCCCTGCGTCGGACGTACTCCGCCCATCGACAGCGGCAGCCAGTCAATCTGCGCCTTCATCACCCCCGTCATGGAACCGTGCCGTTCCGGAGAGCACCAGACCTGGGCCTCCGACCAGATGGACAGGTCGCGCAATTCCCTGACCTTGGGATGGTCGGCGGACGTCGAATCCGGCAGCGGCAGGCCCGAAGGATTGAAGATGCGAACCTCGGCGCCGAGGCGGCGAAGGATTCGCGCGGCCTCCTCGGTGACGAGGCGGGAATAGGACCGCTCCCGCAGCGATCCGTAGAGCATCAGCACGCGGGGCTTGTGAATGGACCTGGGCGCGTCCAGCAGAACCTGCATATCGATCGGCCGAAACTGCTCTTCGTCGACGTTCGGCAGCGCGTCATCGGCGACGTGGTTCTGCTCAGCCAATGCGCTTGCCCTTGATGTCGACGACGACTTCGCCGTCCTCTTTAACGAACGGCCCGATATTGGGGTTGGGCAGGATGTCGAGAACCGCTTCCGAAGGTCGCGCGAGAACGACGCCGAGACGCGTGACCACGATCGGCCGATTGATCAGGATCGGATGCGCCATCATGAAGTCCAGAATTTCATCGTCGGTCCACTTGGGATTGCCGAGATCGAGTTCCGCGTAAGGCGTGCCCTTCTCGCGCAGCAATTGGCGCGGCATCATGCCCATCGCGGCAATCAACTCGACCAGCCTTTCGCGCGACGGTGGCGTCTTCAGATATTCGATCACCTCCGGCTCTTCGCCGGACTGGCGGATCATGGCCAGCGTATTGCGCGAGGTGCCGCAATCGGGGTTGTGGTAGATGGTGACGGTCATTCGGCAGCCTTCATCTGTCTTGTTGATTTCGCTTCGGCGAGCAGCCAGCCCGCCAGGGCCATGGCCAGCAGCGCCCCCAGCAATTCGGCGGCTATGAAGCCCGGCAGGTCGACCGGACGGATGCCAGAAAACGTGTCGGAAAAGGCGCGGGCGATCGCGACAGCCGGGTTGGCGAAGGAGGTCGAGGCCGTGAACCAGTAGGCGGCGGTGATGTACAGCCCGACAAGCCACGGGATCGCGTCGGAGCGGAAGCGCAAGCCTGCCAGGATGGTGAACACAAGGCCGAAGGCGGCGACTGCCTCCGCGAGCCATTGCCCGGTTCCGGTCCGCACCGTCGCTGAGGCCTGCAGGATAGGCAGTTCGAACATGGCATGGGCCAGAAACGTCCCGGCAATGCCGCCCACGACCTGGGCGGTGACATAGGCAAGCGCCGCGTTCGCCTCGATCTCGCGGCGAAGCGCGAACACCAGCGTAACGGCCGGATTAAAGTGCGCCCCTGAGATCGGTCCCAGTATCGTGATCAGCACGACGAGGATCGCCCCGGTCGGCAGCGTGTTGCCGAGCAGCGAAACGGCGACGTCGTGTGTCAGCCGGGCGGCCATGATGCCGGAGCCGACCACGGTCGCGACGAGCAGCGCGGTTCCCAAGGCTTCCGCGACGATGCGGCGTGGCAGGTCGTTCGCCACGAGCTTCAGCCGGCCTTCGGCAGGTTGCGGCCGATTTCATCCAGCCGCTTCTGCAGGGCAAGCTTGTCGACCATGCTCATCGGCAGGCTGATGAAGATCGAAATCCGGTTGTTGAGCATGCGATAGGCTTCGGCAAAGGCCAGATGTTTTTCGGCATCGGTGCCCTCCGCGTCAGCCGGATCAGGCACGCCCCAATGTGCGGTCATCGGCTGTCCTGGCCAGACAGGGCACGATTCATTGGCGGCGTTGTCGCAGACCGTGAAAACGAAATTCATCTCCGGCGCACCGGGAACCGCGAATTCTTCCCAGTCCTTCGAACGGGCAAAGGACGTGTCGTAATTGAGGTTCTTCAGAAGCTGGAGCGTGTAGGGATGCACCGCCCCTTTGGGATGCGACCCGGCCGAATAGGCCTTGAACTTGCCGGCGCCAATACGATTGAGAATCGCCTCTGCGATGATCGACCTCGCCGAATTGCCGGTGCAGAGGAAAAGAACGTTGTACGGTTCGCTCATGGTGCATGCCTCCCTTCTAGCATTTGCAGGTTACCGCCTGGATCACGGGCTGGCAGAGCTCCGGCGCGCCATTGCAGCAATCTTCCATCAGATAGGCCAGCAGGTCGCGCAGGCCGGTCATGTCGGCGACATAGCGCACGGTCCTTCCGTCGCGTTCGGGACGGATCAGCCCGGCATGGGCGAGCACCTTCAGATGCGCCGACATGGTGTTCTGGACCGTGTCCAGCCTCGTGGCGATCTCGCCCGCCGGAATGCCTTCCGGACCGGCACGCACGAGCAGCCGGAAGACATCCAGCCGCGTCTCCTGGCCAAGTGCGGCCAGCGCGTTCAAAGTGCTTTTCTTATCCATATATCCGAATCCTTGGATTTATGGATATCGGCTTCCCAGCGATCTGTAAAGCGTGTCCGCCGCCATCATGTGACGGCAAGCACCTTTCCCGTATCGTGCTGGCGCACGAAGTCCACGCGGGCGCCGTCCCAATGGTAGCTGTAGTGGCGACCCTGCACTGGAATGGTAATGACATCGGGCCAGAAGATGCCGATGCAGCCGCCGCCCGGCATGCGCACGCTGTTCCACACC
>NZ_RZQI01000730.1:0-3073 GCF_003998335.1 Mesorhizobium sp. M7A.F.Ca.CA.002.05.1.1
GTCCATGATGGCCCGAGCCGATGGTCGAAATCGTGGCGTTGTTGAGAACATCGACGGATCCGCCAACGCCGCCATTGCCGCCCTCACCGCCATTGGTTTCAAAGGGCGTTCCAGCCAGGCCTTCGCCGCCGTCGCCGCCATCGCCGCCATTCGCCGTGCCGCCAAATCCAGATGCGTTGACGTTTATCTGCGGAACGTTGTTTACGGCTCCAGGGGTCGCATTTGTAATCGATCCGCCGGGATCGCCATTATCGCCATCTGCGTCAAAGCCACCAGGTCCCCTGTCCGGAGCATCCGGGCCGTTCTCGTCTATGACGAACTGAGCATGCGCCGCCGGTATCGGCGGAAAACCCACCAGCGCGGTGGCGCCGAGGAGGACCATCAACCGTCCGGCAATCACACCTGGCCGGCGACGGCGACCCGAGCCAGACGCTTCTTGCGCACGTGCCACCGGTCCAAGTTTGAACAAAGTCCACGCTTGCGCCGCACGAAGCGAACAAGGCGAACTGCCGGGCAGCGCTTGGCGGGCAAGCCCTGCTTGCTGGGATACCTCTGCCACATGGGCATTGGCAGCGTCGATACCGGAACCCGGAACCGCGAATGCGCGTTTGATGGCAAAGCCACCACGCTTTGAAAACAAAGCCATGCACTTACCCCCCGTTTTACGGGGGCGCGCCTCAATGCCTGCTTAAGGCGACGCCACCGCTATGCTCATGCAATTGCAATAAGGATGCCGGCACTGCGCAATAAGGTTCAATGCATTAAAACAGAGCATCCGCATTCCCACTTGCGGAGCTCTGACTCAATTAGAATACATTAACTTATGCCGGATGAAACCGAAAATTTACGTGCGGACACTGACTAAAGCCGCTGACGTTTCATAGTCGTCATATGACGACTATCTGCGGTTCACTGCTGGAATCGCAGAACAAAGCGATCGGACTGCCCGATTTCGTGATGCTCGACCCGCTGGCCATGGCATCGCCGCGCAAACGTCCTATATCAGTGGGCAGAGTTTTTTGCGCGGGAATGAGCGAATGTCGGCACTTCGGCCATCAACGATCTTCACAGTGGCAATGCTGGCCACGGCAGTGCTGGCGGGCGTTTGCCTGCCGGCTTCCGCGCAAGCGCTCAATTCCGCTACCGGCAACAATGCGCTGATCCGGCAGAACGACCTGCAAATCCTGCAAAACAGGATACAACGGCAGCAATATCAGCAGCAACAGCAGCAGTACCGCGCCCAGGACCGCCAGATCGTTCAGCAGCCGCCCCCGGTCGTGCAGCAGCTCAAGCCAAGCTGCCAGACCCAGATAATCGGCACCACCGCCGTGAGCAATTGCCGCTGACATCAAGGCGTTTTTCATTTATTTAGCCGACTTAGGTATTTCGAGTGTCTTTCGGCACATGCGAAAGTTTTGGTTTCGCAACGATGCCTTGTCGCGCTATGCGGCATTGCATCGACTGGATTGACGAATGGCAGCCACCAAGAAAAAGGCCGTACGCAAGGCAAAAAAGGGCGAGAGGATCCGCCAGGTGGCGGCTATTCCCTTTCGGCTGACCGCGCGCGGCGACATCGAGGTCATGCTGGTCACGTCGCGTACCACCAGGCGCTTCATCGTCCCCAAGGGCTGGCCGATGAAGGGCAAGAGCGGACGCAAGGCGGCCACCATCGAGGCACAGGAGGAAGCCGGCGTGCTCGGCAAGACGCTGAAGCAGCCGGCGGGCACCTATTCCTACTGGAAGCGGCTGGCCAATCGCTTTGTCCGCGTCGACGTCATCGTCTATCTGCTCGAGGTGAGCGAGGAACTGGCCGACTGGCAGGAAGCCAAACGACGCCAGCGGGCCTGGCTGGCGCCAGCCGACGCAGCCATGCTCATCGACGAGCCTGATCTTTCAACGTTGGTGAAGACGCTGAAGCTTCCTCAGCCTTTGCAGGTGGACCAGGCGTAAAGCCTCACTCGCCGGGCTCATCGCTTTCGGGAAACGGCCGCACCGGCGTGCCGGTATAGGTCCACAGCCATTCGCGCGGCAGCGGCCCTTTGTTTCGCTCGGCCTGCTGCGACTGCTCCCAGGCATGCGCAAGGATGCCGACCGAGCGCGACAGCACGAAAAGCCCTCGCGTCAGCGCTGGCGGAAAACCGAGTTCGCCATAGATGACGGCGGTAGCGCCATCGATGTTGAGCGGTATTTTTTTCCTCTTGCGTCGCGCGACGTCCGCCTCGATCGCTTCTGCAATATCGACGAAACGTCCGTTGACGGCACCGCGTGCGGCAAATTCGCGGGTCAGTTCCAGCAAGCGCGGCGCGCGCGGGTCGACGGGATGGAAGCGATGTCCGAGCCCCGGCACATAGCCCTTCTCCTCGGCGAAGAACCGGTCGAGCCGTGTCGAGACCGCTTCATTCAGCGTCATCCCGGCATCGATTGCCACGGCAATGTCACCATAGAAGGAAAGCGCCTGCTCGCCGGCGCCACCGTGCACGTCGCCGAGAACGTTGATGGCCGAGGCCATGGCGCTGTTGATACCGACGCCGCAGGTTGCGGCCATGCGCGCGATGGCGATCGATGGCGCCTGCGGTCCGTGGTCGACGGCGGCTCCCAAGGCAATGCCGAGCAACTCTGCCTGGTCCTCGCCGGGCAGTTCGCCGCGCAGCATCAGCCAGATGACAGCCGGGAAGCTGACGCGGCCGATCAGATCCTGGATCTCGTAGCCGCGCAGCCGGATGACACCAGGCCGCATCTCGATGATGTCGGTCTGCCACCATTCCTCGCCGCGCTCACGGCCCGTCTTCTCCGTGTCGCTCATGCGCCTGCCTTTGTCTTGGCGCGGGGTGGCAGGTCGGCGAACACCTCGCCCATATGTTCGCCGAGCGCCGGCGGCGGCTTTGTCGGCAACGGCGCCTCGCCATCTACCATGAAGCCGCCGCGCAGAACGGTCAGCGGCTTGTCCATGCCGGCCACATCATCAAAATTCGCGGTCACCCGGCGTTCGAGCACTTGCGGCTCGGCCAGCACTTGCGGGATCGTCAGCACCCTGCCGGCAGGCACGCCGGCGCGATTGAGCATCTCTTCCCAG
>NZ_RZQI01000072.1:0-12300 GCF_003998335.1 Mesorhizobium sp. M7A.F.Ca.CA.002.05.1.1
CATCGTGCCGCCGAACTGCCTGTCTGGCTGCACAGATACAATTGGCATCGTCCACATGGCAGCCTAAAGTCAAAAACGCCTATCAGTCGCCTCGCCCTGATCGAGGACAACCTGTTGAAGCTCCACAACTAGGTCGTCCAGCATCACAGTGAACCGCGTACGTAGTATTTTGTCGTAGGCGGCATTCTGGATAGCCGGATACGGGCTCTTCACCCGCTGCACCACCGATTGCGGGATGATGTCGCGAGAAACATTCACGGATTTCGTGAAAAAAGTGTACCCGCCGAAGAGCCCTACTCGCGGGGGCGGTGCAGCACCACCTCGGTGTCACTGCTCGTGTTCATGCGATGGACTAGGCCGGCCAGCTGTTGACGCAGCTCGCGGTAGTTGTAAGTCTCACCCGTGTAGACGAGCACCAAGTCAGGTCGGCCATCCCCCTGGAGCATCCTCGGCTGGCGGCCGCCCTGGATATCGATGATTGCCAGGCGGTGGTGTCCCAGCGCCGCAGGCCCGCCGATCCAAGTCCCCTCGTCGTCCGGACCGTGGTTCGCTATGGTGGCCGTCATATCGGCAAGCTCCCTTCGCGCATCGGGACCTCCGAGGTCTCGATTGAAGTCGATCCATTCACAGATGCCGCACAGGTTATGTCGCCGCATTTGGGCGAAGCAGATATAAGGCCAGTGGGAAACCATCGAGGCAAAGTGACGGATCTAGCCCAGCTACGATCCGCATCCGACATTGTCGGACATCGGACAGCACCGCGATTCGCTGCATAGGAAGCCTGGAGTCGCGATTTCCCCTGGGGGAATCAGCGCATGAAAGGAGAGCTGGGTCGTGTCTGCCGAAATGAGAAATTGCTCCCCCTTATTGCATCACCGAGGAATGTTACCCAGCGCGATAGACGGACATGCCCTATCTCCCCCCGTTGCAGCTGAGGGAGATAGGGGCCAGCTCTTCATTCAACCCTCATGGAGGATGATCAGCCCAGCCATTTCCATGCGCCGGCCTTCACAAGCCGTGCACCATTCAGGTTCTTTTCCTTGAAGCGCGACGATCCTTGTCAGACGTCGCAACACTTGCTGCCGAGAGCACGAGCTCTTCCTCGAGCATGCCTTGATCTGCGCCTCGAACGGCTCGCACATGCTGGGTTTCAACGACTTCGCAGAGGTTGATATTCTGCAGTGACTTCGTCTCGCTGCTGCACGGCATTGACGCTGGGAGCCATGCTCGCGTGGCGCAATTGTGCTGAAGCCGGTGCCCACGGCAACGTTTCTTAACCCGCCCCAGATCCTGGCGTTTGGCTATTTCCGACATTCGTGTCCGGCTTCGGACAAAGGCCGGGTTTGCCGAACGGAGTCGCACCCAATTTCCAGTGCTGCTTGAGCAATAATATCGACCGGCATTACTGCACAACACGAAAGTTGCTGCAAAAACCGAAGTGAACCCAAGGCATCGGGTCAATTGGCATGGCGCTTGCGACTCGGTCGATAGAACGCAGTCAAAATCACGGTTGCAGACCATGCCTACCTCTCAAAGCTCGATAAAGCACGCGAGCAAAATTCCCCGTCTCCGCGGAAGCTCGTCGCCGTTAAACGTGCCTGCTCGGGGGCGGTCTTGCACAAGACCGGTCCGAGGCAACCACGCCAAGGCGCGAGGCTGCCGGAACTGTCGACCGAAGTCGATGCCGCTTCAGTTTAACCGAAAAATGCACCGTACCACTTTGGCCTGGAAGCAAATCAATGACCTATAGAAAGAACGTTCCTCTCGTGACCTTTCGCACGCGTGTTCGCGATGAGTCGATCGGGGGGCCAAATCCTTATCAGTGGGAGAACAAGACCTCCGACGATTATTTCGGGGGCAAGCGCATCATCCTGTTCTCGCTGCCTGGCGCCTTCACCCCGACCTGCTCGACCTTCCAACTGCCCGATTTCGAAAAACTCTATGATCAATTTCTGGAACTGCGAATTGACGCGATCTACTGCGTCTCGGTCAACGATGCTTTCGTCATGAATGCGTGGGGAAAGTCCTTGGGGCTGCAGAAGATCGAGCTGATCCCAGACGGGTCGGGCGAGTTCACGCGCAAAATGGGCATGCTGGTCGCGAAGGACAATCTGGGCTTTGGCATGCGCTCCTGGCGATACGCCGCTCTGATCGACGATGGCGTGGTGGAGCAGTGGTTCGAGGAGGAAGGCTTCTGTGACAACTGCGAGACGGACCCCTATGGCGTTTCATCCCCGCAAAACGTTCTCGACAAATTGAAGGCGGCGGCATGACCCAGAAGTGGAAAGTCTCACACAACCCAAGCACACACTAGAGCCTCCTCGGCAGATCACGGTTCAACATGCATCTCTCAGCAAGCCTGCTTCAACGCCAGAAGCAACGTATGGTCTTATCGCCTCAAGCCATTGAAGCTATTCGCTTGCTGCGATTGACGCATACTGAACTCCATCAGCTCGTGCAGCAGGCACTCGAGAAGAACCCCGTTTTGAAGCCTGACCCGTTTGACGACGATTCGCCGCTGCCAGGGGTGGATCAGCGGAGCAGTCAAAGCAGAAGCGAAATCGGCGAATCGCCCATTGGCGGGCCGTCTGGCGGGCGCGGGCAATGGAAGTCGCAACGCAGTAGCGGCAACGATCGACCTGCCGTCGAGGAGTTTACCGCCCACACCGAAACATTGCACGACCATGTCGCCCGCCAGGTCGCCCTCAACCCGTTCACCCCCCAGGAGCGGCTGATTGCCGGACAGCTCGCCGCTCATCTGGAGGACACTGGCTATCTTCAGGTAAACCTTTTCGATCTGGCCAGGACGTTAAACGTTCGGCAAGCTGATGTGGAACGGGTCATCGGAATCTTGCAGCAATTTGATCCGCCGGGCATTTTTGCGCGAACTCTCAGCGAATGCCTGGAGATTCAGCTGCGCCAGCAAGACCGGTTCGACCCGGCTATGGCAGCTTTGGTCGCCAATCTCGAGATGCTTGCACGGGGGGATTTTCAGGGATTGAAGCAGCGTTGCGGAGTCGACGAGGAGGATCTCCTCGACATGAGGAACGAAATCCGCGCGCTCGATCCCAAGCCTGGAGACCGGTTCCAGTCCGGGACGCCGGAAACCATCGTACCGGACGTCTGGGTAATGCCCAAGTCCGAAGGTGGATGGCGGGTGGAGCTTGATCCGGCCACGCTGCCCAAAGTGTTGATCAACCACACCTATGTCGCCGAAATCTCGCAGCTGACCAAGCAAAATCCGGAAGGCAAAGCGTTTCTCGACAATTGCCAGGAAAAAGGGAACTGGCTGATCAGCAGTCTCAAGCAGCGCGCTAAGACGATCCTTAAGGTTGCGACCGAAATCGTGCGCCAGCAGGATGCCTTTTTTACACACGGCGCCGCCCATCTGCGGCCTCTCTGTCTCAAAAATGTCGCTGACGAGATCGGCATGCACGAGTCGACGGTAAGCCGGGTGACTTCGAACAGGTACATGTTGACTCCGCGCGGGGTGTTCGAGCTGAAGTATTTTTTCGCTGCGCCAATCGCATCCTGCGAGGGCGGCGATGCGCACTCCGCCAAAGCTGTCTGCCATCGGATCAAGGCAATCATAGCCGAAGAATCGCTCGACAAGGTACATTCCGACGAAGACATCGTTGCTCAACTCAAGGAGACCGGCATCGATGTCGCTCGCCGTACCGTCACCAAATATCGCGAGGCGATGAACATCCCTTCCTCCATACGACGGCGCCGCGATAAGCGTTTGTCCGCAGCTGCGATCAAGCGAAGTGACTAACCGACATTCGTGGTCGGCGAGAGGCGACTCTCAACTTCCTCCGGGCCGAAGCAGCTTTCGAAGTCATGGCATTCCCCGCAACTGGGTGCTGTGCATGACGAAAAGCCTTCGGCCTCACACAGCTTGCGGTAAAAGTACTTTTTCCATTTCATGTTTTCTGTGTTGCCTGCCGCCAGCGCGGGAAAATGTCTGGCAAGCAGGCGGCTGAGCTCAGCGCGATTTGAGAGGCCAAGATCCCGCCAAAGATGGTCCATGCGCATCGCACGCCGGGCGATGATCTTGGCCAAGCGGGCGCTCGCCGGGTCGGCCGGCGCAGCATGCGCTAGCAGCAGCCGGCGTAGCAGTTCCTCTTCCAGTTCCGGCTCGGGCTCGCTCAACTCCTCCAAAGCGAATACGCTGCTGGAGGTAGACGGGAAAGTTGCGGCCAAGACATCACGCAATTCGACAGACGAAAGGCCTGTCCCCTCCGTCGCCAACACCTCGCCCGCCTGGACCTCCTCAAGCGAACGTGAATGTACGCAGGGCAGCACATGCTGATCGAAGCTCCTCCCTAGCTCGGACCCACGCCATTGCGCGCTGGATAGGCAGCCATCATCGTAACGGCCGGCTTCAGCTTCCGGCATGACAAAGCGCCTTGTTGACCGCAGGGATGATCTTGTCGCCCCAGAGCTCGATCTGGCGCAGCATCGTCTTTTGGTCGAAGTCGCCCAATTGAGTCTGAACTGCGATCTGGTCCGGTTTCAAGATATCGATCTCTTCCAGCAGGCGATCAATCACGCGATTTACGCTGCCAATCGGCAAATTTTTGCGCATGGTCTCGAAGGACAGATCCTGCTGGGTCGGTGTCTCCTGCAGCAGGTAGCCATCGTGGCTCTGTTGGCGACGCTGATGCAGGGCTTCAGAAAGCCGGCGCTGGAAGCGGGCATTGTCGAGATAGCTGTTGATCTCCAACTCGTCGTGGCTGGCATAGCAGCAGCGCAGCAGCGATATCTTGACGTCGGTGACGTTCTTTTCCTCGGATGCCGCCGCCCTCTCGACTGATTCACGCAGTGTGGTCAAAGTCTCTAAGCCGTCGTGGAAGGCTGTGACAAAAAAATTGTGCCCCTCGCGGTAGGCCCGAGCCATCCGTGCGGCTCCGCCAGCGATCCAGATAGGCGGCGTCGGCTGCTGGACTGTGCGGACCGAAATCGCTGTTGGGGGGATCTTCTCATACTGGCCGTCGTGTTCGAAGACGTTTTGGTTGAGGCCCTTGAGAATGATGTCCAGGTATTCCGAAAAGACGGCCGGCGCCTCATCGATGTCCACGCCGAACCGTTCGAACTCGAACTGCTGGTATCCCAAGCCTACGCCGAGCTCGAGACGGCCGTTCGCAACGATGTCGGCGAAGCCGATCTCGGACAGCAGGCGCTGCGGTTGGTAAAGCGGCAGCACGCAGACGGCAGTGCCCAGGCGAATCGTGCTTGTCAAGCCGCCGCAGTGCGCCACCATCATCAGCGGGGATGGTATGAGGCTGTAATTGTTGAAGTGGTGCTCAGCAAACCACGCGGTGTTGAACCCAGCCTGCTCCGAAGCGACGGCCTGTTCGATGGAGTTGCGGATGACGCTTTCTGAGGATTGGTGATAGCCACGCTGGGCGGCCAGAATGAAAGTGGCAAATTCCATGATTTCTCCTCGTTATAGACACGTCAGCCGACCGGGAATGTGCTCGGCATGCGCATGCTTGGATCTCAAGCACCTCAGGTGCGTCGTGGAGCCGAGGCTTCATAATGCTCGGCCGGTCGCCCTGCGAAGGCCTGGCAATTAACCTGCGGCCTCCGCAAAACATTCGTCATAGAGCTCGCTGGCGTTTCCCGCATCACCGAACGAGGTCCAGCCGCCGTCCACGTAGAGGATCGAGCCGTTGATGTATGAGGCGTCAGACGAAGCAAGGAAGAACGATGCATCTGCGACGTCTTCTGGCCGTCCCATCCTGCCCATGGGGATGCGTCGTCCGATTGCTGTCAGGTCGATGCGGCCGGCTTTGGCCAACTGAGCAAGTGCGGGCGTGCGGATGTGGCCAGGAGCGACGGTGGCTGTCCGAATTCCGACCGGCCCGAGTTCGGCCGCCATGCAACGGGTCAGCATATCCATCCCCGCCTTGGAGGCGCCGTAGGCATGGCGCGGCGCGAACGGCAGAAAGCTGTCGATCGACCCGAGATTGAGGATCACGCCGCCCGGGCGCATAGCCTTGATCGCTTCGCGCGCGCAGGTGAAGGCGCCGGTAAGGTTGACATCCAGGACGTGTTCGAGCTGTTTCGACAGTTGCTCGATCGCAGGCACAATCCTGTCGGCGGTATCAGCACTATTGACCAGAACATCGATATACCCGAAGCGTCCCCTCAGTTCTTCGAACATCGACACCACATCGCTCTCGACGGCCACGTCCAGCGATTTCGCCAGATGCTTGCCGGGGAGCGATGTAGCCAGCTCTGCCGCTGCAGTGCCATCTTTATCAGCAATCACGACGGTGTCGCCGTTCGCGGCAAAGCGGCGAGCGACGGCCGCGCCAATGCTTTTTGCGCCACCGGTGACGAGCACGATTCGCGCATCTGTGCATTCGGCCGGACAGGAGAGCTCGGCTTGGAGCGCACCATCCACCGGCGGGTGAGCATCCCCCGGCTGGTTGAATGACATCCAGCCTCCGTCGACTGCCAGCACCGAGCCGGTGATGTAGCGCGCCTGCGTGCTGCTCAGAAAACGCACGACCCTGGCGATCTCGTCGGGGCGAGCCAAGCGCCCCATCGGCACGCGGCGGCGTATCGCCGCGAGGTCCATTTTGCCAGCGCGTGCCAGTTCTGTGACCATTGGGGTGCGGACGGAGCCCGGCGCCACCGCCGTGACGCGGATTCCTCGCATAGCCCACTCGCATGCAAGGGACTTTGTCAACGAGATCACGCCAGCTTTCGAGGCTGCGTAGGCGTTGCGCCTGGGATTGCCGACCACGCCCGCCATCGAAGCCACATTGACGATCGCACCGCCCGGCTTCATGCGCCGCGCCGCTTCCCGGGCCATAACGAATGGCCCAATAAGGTTCACTGTCACGCCGCGTCGGAAGGTATCGACAGCGGTGTCGATGATCCTATCCATCGTGGGTCCAACCGCCGCATTGTTGATGAGGACATCGATTTGCGCGAACCGTGCTTCGACCTGGCCGAAAAGTGAGAGCATGTCCTTCTCTCGCGACACATCGCACTCCAGACCGACGTGCGGCGACCCGAGATCCCGAGCCAGTTCAACCACACCACTGCCCGGAAGGTCCACCGCAACTACAGTGTCTCCGTCCGCGGCAAGGATATCGACCAGGGCACGGCCGATCCCGCCCGCAGCGCCTGTGATGATTACGGTGCGTGCTGCCAGTTTCACGAGAGCTTCTCCACGATGACCGCTTGTGATCTCAGCCCATCAACCTTGGGCGGAATGAAGGGCCGAGCCAAATCGTTGCAGTGACCGCCAGTCGCGGCCCCACACAGATGTCGTTCCCGTAGGGCGCTCATCCTCCATTCCTACCCACTTATGCAGCTCCCAGTTGGGGACCCTCGACGCCATCTTGGTCGGTGGGGATGTGACCCTTGAGCAACTGGTAGATGGGATCGTCTGGATGTGGTGCTCCAATCGGCTGTCGCCGGCCGAACCTATCTGCCTCAAGAATCGCTGGCGGGATTTGCTCCTCAACCCAATCGTAGACGACTGTCCGTTCCGCAATTCGCCACTCGTCCTGCCTCTTCTGAAACAGATCGCAGTAACGGCCGCAAAGCAGCGTCTGACGTATTTCTTGGTCTGTATCCGGTCCGCGTTGCAGCGCGGTGAAATAGCTCTCGACCGCGGCCTCTGCTGAACTGATGAAGTCGATCAGGCTGTTCGTGATTTGATGGATGTTACGGTGCCCCGGCAGACCGAGAGCAAATTGGATGAAGTCCTCTGCCGGTCCGCAATAGGGACCGTGCCTGTCATACGCTTCGGGCCAGTATGCGCTACGCAGCGCCGCCTCATCGGCGCGGTCTATCCCGCGGCAGTACCGATACAGGCAGTTGCGGATCGCCTCTCGGTCACGCAGTTCGGTAATTTTCGCGTGGTCGACAGGGTCTGTCGCGAATTGTATGATTGTTTTGTCCTTCCCGATGCCAGTCTGCACTTTGCGTGTGTCTCTCTCTACAACTGAGTTAGCGGGGGGCTCGTCAACTTCCAGAGCTTGTTCGGGGCAGGCTCGTACCCCTTTTGAGGCAAGCAGTTGCTCCCCATCGGCAACATCAATATCACCGGGCAAGATGTAGCCGGCGTCATCAAGCTTGAAGACTCTCGGCGCCCGCGCCCAGCAGCGCGCATGACCCTGGCATCTGGCTTTATGTACGACGACACGCATAGCGAACTCCAATGTCGTTGGCTGAAACTTCAGGACCATTCCAGGATCAGATTCTCGATCCCGAACACATGGCCGCCGAAGGTGATAGGTTCAGTCCCTGTCTTGATCCGAAAGGCTGGGATGCGCGCCAGCCACTCCTCCAGGCCAATGACAATCTCCCGCCGGGCAAGGTGTGAGCCAAGACAACGATGGGGACCATAGCCAAAGGCAGCGTGCCGGTTGTCCTCGCGCGCCAGATCGATCTCATTCGGGCATTCGAATTCCGCCGGGTCACGATTGGCAATCATCGTGGCACAGGAAACATAATCTCCCTTGCGGATCGGCGCGCCTTTGAAGTCGACATCCTTCGTTGCCACTCGGATCATCTGAATGGTCGAATAGGCGCGCAGCAATTCTTCCGCAGCGACGGCAATCCGGTCAGGTTCGCTTCGTAGCAATTCCTGATCTTTGGGGTTGCGCGCGAGATGGGCCAAGTCGAAGCATATGGCTGCTGAGACCGTGTCGAGTCCCGCGACGAACACAAGCACGCCGATGCCACGGACTTCTTCGTCACTGAGCAGACGACCCTCGACCTTTGCCTTCACGATGAAGGTCATGAAATCATCGACCGGCTCCTTGCGGCGCTCGGTGGCAAGTTCGTCGATGAAGGCCACGATCGTCCGGGCTGCGGGTGGTCGTTGCTCCTTATCGCCGTGGAGCAGATCTCTAGCCCAGCCGACAAATGTTTCTAGTCCGTTGTCCGAAAGCCCAATAAAGCGAAGGAAGATATTGACCGCGAACGGAACTGCAAAATCCTTCATGATGTCGCAGCTCGTGCCTGATGCGGCGATCCTGTCGATCAGCTTGATCGCTCGTTCCCGGACAGCCGGCTCCAATGCCATTACCCGCTTTGGCGAAAGCAGCGGATTGAGCAGTGAGCGAAAAACACCGTGGAATGGCGGATCGAGCTCAAGCGGGATCATCGGCCAGCTCTCGCCGAGCACAGAGGCGAAGATGCTGCGATGGCTGGAAAACGTTTCGGTGTCCTGCAGCACCCGGCGCTGGTCGCTCGCGCGAGTGATGACCCAGGTACCCCGACCGTCGCGCGTGTTGCTGGTTGAATAAAAGATCGGAGGCCCGGCATGAACGCAAGCAACCGCTGCATGCGGATCCCCGTTAGCCGTCGGCAACATGCCGGGCGACGTAAACAGGTTGAAGTCCCTCACCATTTCGGGCGGGACATGATCTGGAACCGGCCGCGATTTAACCGCGCCAGAATCGAGAGACCGTTCATGAGATGCTGTCGGCATTTGCATGCAATCGTCGGTGCAAGCTCCGTGCCGAATTCGTCTTTCGATAATCCTTGCCGTTTGCTGGGCAACAGGTGGCGCCTGCGCTGACTTGCTGGTCGGGATTGCAACATTCTTGTCCAGCGTCGGACACAGAATGTAGAATGCTAGACAGCGACTTGGAGCAACTCAACTGGTGGGATCGCTAGCCGATCATGTGCCCGGGGAGCATCCAGTTCGAAAGCTTGCGCTAAGCGGCTTGGTGACTTGGCCGAGGTCACCAGGTGGAAACGACCAACACTTGGGGTGAGCCTAGTGGCGCTCCCCTCGATGATGTCTGGCGGGGTGGTTAGCCGCCTCCGTAGGACAAGATCAGTCTACACGAATGGACTATAGCCTCTCCTCGCATGCCTCATTGGCCGTCCTTCAGAGCCGGCCACACGAGCTTTTGTCTTTCAGCAGGGCGTTTTTCTCGCCAGCTACAGAGCCACACCGACGCCATTAATGAGCGTCCAGTCGACGGGTTGGATGGCCCTGTCCATCTTGCCCAGCACCTTGGCTTAGCATTTGCCGGTGCGGCGGAAGCCTTCAAGACGCAGTTCTTGACCTTCTCCAGATCAGCCTCGGATGGATATCGGCAAGGGTTCAGCTCGTCCTTTTGAACTTGCGCATCTTCGTGTTGGCCAACCCCAGGCCGCCCGACATATTTGCGGTCTATCCGGCACCTCAACTTCGAACAACCTTGCGGCAAGCTCTTGGGATAGCCCACGCTCGTGCCTCCACCACCCGCTCAGCAGAGCCAGATTTGTCGTTGATGGCACGGAACTTGCGGAGTCATTCGCAGATGCGTCACGGACCGAGAGTGTCGTCCCATGAATTCGATCACCAAAAAGGCCGCCCGACGTTGCTGGGACCGCCTGCAATTACCTTATCCCAGAATTGGGAGCAACGGCTTCAAAAGGGATAACTCATCACCTCAATTTTGTCGATCGCGCGGCCATCGAACCGCAGCCATCGATCAGACTTCCGCCTCGTTGCACTCATTGCGACCGCCTTGGTGCTTGCGACAACCGCTCAATTCTGGCTGCCAGGATAACCACATATGGCGACGGAACTTCCTGCTTCAAAGCAATATAGAGATCGTCGATCATCCCCCCATCAAGGCCTCGATCGAGGACACCGCGTTCGGCTTGCTTGGTTCGCAGTGAACAGACCGCACTTCGACGAATGCGATCGATGCGACCGCGCCGAGAACTCTCCCGCATTGTCGACGGTTGGGTCCGTCGGCCCTCCGATGAGGCCTCGGATGCGTCGGGCTCCGAGGCCTCGACTGATGCCGACTGGCCGCCGCCGGAAGGTCTCGCGGCTTTGATCCCCGGCGATGTAGCCACCCCTGCTGCAACAGCTCCTAGCCGGAGAACTCATTCATGACCGAATCGGCGACAGATTTAGTGGACGCGGCTTTGTTCGACCGAGATCGGCTTGACCCAGAAAGTCCCTATCAACGTTCTGGCCCTGCATGGGGTGCCATCATTTCGCTTTCCTTCGGCACCTTCGGGCTTGTGACGGCAGAGTTTCTGCCCGCCAGCGTTCTGACACCGCTCGCGCATGATCTCCGTATCACCACGGGCACGGCTGGACAGGCGCTAACAGCGGCCGCAATCGTCGCGGCGATCTCGGCACCGATAATCGCCATCGTGACAAAGCGTCTGGACCGCAGGGTCGTCATCTGGGCGATGACGCTCCTGCTGATCCTGTCGAACGTTCTGGCGGAGGTTGCGGGGTCGCTGCCGGTTTTGCTGGCGGCACGCGTCGTCCTTGGCATATCGCTTGGTGGTTTTTGGTCAATTTCGGCAGCGTTGGCGATGCGGCTGGTTCCAAGTCACCTCATGCCGCGCGCCATGTCGGTCATCCTCACCGGCGTTTCTGTCGCCTCCGTCTGCGCGGCTCCAATCGGCGCTTATGTCGGTGACATTTGGGGATGGCGAGCCTCGTTCAAGGTCGCCGCAATCGTGAGTGCCGTTGCGCTGCTCGTGCAACTCGTAACCATTCCGCCACTGCCTCCGATCGAAGTGCGCAGATTCCGCAGTCCGCTGGATGTCGCGAAGAATCCGGCGATGAAGGTTGCGGTGCTAGTCGTGCTATTGGTCGCTTCCGGCCATTTTGCCAGCTTCGCCTACATCCGCGCCTTTCTCGAGAGCGTTCCTGCGCTCGACAAGAAGTCAATCCCGCTCGTGTTCCTTGCTTTTGGCACGGCCGGCGTCTTCGGCAATTTAGCCGGCGCATTCCTCACCAAACACAGTCTCAAGGCGGTCGCGGCCCTGCCGCCCCTGCTCATTGCCGTAGCCGCTGTCTCGCTCCTGACCATGAGAGCATCGGCCTTGACCTCGGCAATTGCAGTTGCCGTATGGGGCTTTGCTTTTGGCGCGGTCCCGGTCGGATTGCAGACATGGATGGTGCTACGCGCCGCTCCGAAACAGGCCGAGAGCGCTGGTGTACTGATGGTCATAACCTTCCAAGTGGCCATCGCAGCCGGCACAACTTGCGGTGGCCTATTGGTGGATCACACGGGTATTGCCAGTGTCTTTGTCTACAGCGCGGTTGCCACGTTCCTCGCTGTCTTGACAGTATTTTTGCTCGGCCCGAACCGCAAAACCTGACCGCCTGGTGGGGAGTGACGGTCGGCGGCGTTCACGCTATTGTCACCTCTGAGCTCGGCCCAAAGGCCGCGGCTTCGTCGTAACCATGCGGTCGATGGGGCAGCGCCAAATTGCTTCCTGCTCATCGCGTTGCGATAATACAGCGCGCTTATTGCGTCATCGTGTCCCCGGTCTCGGCTTCAATGCCCGGCTACTGGC
>NZ_RZQI01000731.1:0-3072 GCF_003998335.1 Mesorhizobium sp. M7A.F.Ca.CA.002.05.1.1
CGTCCCAAGATCGGCAGCTGGGTCGAGCCGAAGGAACGCTGGAACCTGCTCGATCGCGATGTGCTTGCCTGGTACGCGACGTCGCCGGATCGCGAAGTGTTCCTCAAGACGGTGCAGGAATTCCGCCACATCATCGAGCCGGAAGCGACCGCGTTTGCCGCCATGCGAAGAACCGACGAGCAGATGGCCGAGATCAGCCTGGCCTGCCGGGAGATGGGAGAGGCGACGAGCCTGCAGGAGCGGACCCGTGCCGACACGCGCTTCCATCTTGCCATCCTGCGGGCTTCGGGCAATGACCTTCTGGTGCCGCTCGGCGTACTGATCGAGTCCGCGTTCGATCACCTCTTTGCCTATACGACGCGGGAGATCGACGATCTCAACCACGCGCAGAAGCTGCACGAGGCGATCGAGAAGAACATCCGCTTGCAGCGCCCCGACGCCGCGCGCAATGCAGTGCGCAAACTGCTCGCCAACACAGACGGCGTCATCCGCGCCCGGTAGGGCCGGCCGCCGCTAATCATCCTTGTCACGTCCGAAGGCGCTGCGCAGTTCGTCCTTGGCGTCCTCAAGCACTTTTTTGCGCGCGGCAGGCAAGTTCTTGCCGGCGCGGTTGATGTAAAAATTCAGCATCGACATGGCGGATTGGAAAGGCTCGGCCTTGCGCCTGTGGCTGTGTTCGGCGGATCGTTTCAGCGAGCCGGCGATCTTCCTGGCGTCGTCGGATTCGAAGACGTGATCCTCAAGATCCATTGCGTTGCTGTGCTCGGTCACCTCGGCCGACCATTTTTTCCTGGTGGCGGTCATCGCTGGACTCCTTTGCAGGGTGGGTTGCCGGGAAAACTCTGCACATCGGCATCGGTTCCGGCCTGGCTCTGGAGCCACGGATTTGCCCGCTGTGGCGCTGCTGCGGCCTGAGAATGCGCCGATAGTGGCGCAAACGGCAGCCGATCTCCGAGACCGCCGACAGGAAACGCCTTGACCCGAACCGACAGCATCCAGCCCGGCCCCGGCATCGACAGCTCCTATGCCTGGATGCGGCTTGCCATCTCGATGCTGCTGGCGACGATCGGCGCCGTGGGCATGTGGGCTGTCGTCGTCGTGCTGCCTGCGGTGCAGGCCGAGTTCGGCGTCGACCGCGCCGCGGCGTCCATGCCATACACCGCGACCATGGTCGGTTTCGCCGCCGGCAACGTGCTGGTCGGCCGCGCCATCGACCGGATGGGTTACTGGATCCCGGCGCTGCTCTCTTCGATTGCGCTTTCCGCCGGCCTGCTGCTCGCGGCGCTGTCGACCTCGATCCTGCAATTCACGCTTGCCCAAGGAGTGCTGATCGGTGTCGGCACGTCGGTGATCTTCGGGCCGCTGATCGCCGATATCTCGCACTGGTTCAACCGTCGTCGCGGTGTCGCGGTCACGGCGGCGGCGGCCGGCAATTACCTTGCCGGAGCGTTGTGGCCGACCATCATGCCGACGCTGATGAAGGCGGAAGGCTGGCGCTTCACCTATGCGGCAATCGGCATCTTCTGCCTGGTGACAATGGTGCCGCTGGTGCTGATGCTGCGGCGCGGTGCCCCGGCGGCGGCCGTCGCGGGTTCGCCCGGAAGCCGATCGGTGCAGCCGATCTCGCTGTCGCCGGCGGCCTTGCAGGTGCTGCTGGTCGTCGCCGGGCTCGGCTGCTGCGTGGCGATGTCGATGCCGCAAGTGCATATCGTCGCCTATTGCATGGACCTCGGCTACGGCGTGGCGCATGGCGCCGACATGCTGTCGATCATGATGGCCGGCGGCGTCGTCAGCCGGCTGGCGTCCGGCTTCCTCGCCGACCGTATCGGCGCGGTGTGGACATTGATGATCGGCTCGGTGCTGCAGTGCCTGTCGCTGCTGTTCTATATCCCGTTCGACGGGCTTGCCTCGCTCTATGTGGTGTCGCTGGTGTTCGGCCTGTCGCAGGGCGGCATCGTGCCTTGCTACGCGATCATAGTGCGCGATTACATGCCGGCCAGGGAGGCCGGCCAGCGTATCGGCATCGTCATGATGGCGACCATCTTCGGCATGGCGATCGGCGGCTGGATGTCGGGCTGGATCTACGATTTGACTGGTTCCTACGCCGCCGCATTCCTCAACGGCATCGCGTGGAATTTGCTGAACCTGGTGGCGATCGGGCTGCTGTTCTGGAAGGCACGGCGCAGCACAGCCGTGACGGCCTGAGCTCACCGTGCCCAATGGTCCGGGAGCTGCGCGGCTTGACAACCACCCAAGGCTGCGCGACGCCGGAAGGCGAATGGGTGCGGCAACAGGCCGGTTTGGCATGACGACGGTGGCAAAGACCCCGAATATGGTTCCAAAGGCGCTTGGCTGCACAAGCCAGTCGCCAGGAGTGCGTCCTTGACCAAGCCGCGCTCGCGCCGGGGCGGCGGTCGCCCGACCATCGCGGATGTCGCACGCAAGGCCGGCGTCGGCGCCATCACCGTGTCGCGCGCCCTGCGCGAGCCGGAGCGTGTGTCCGAAGAGCTGCGCCGCCAGATCCAGGCCGCCGTCGACGAACTGGGCTACGTGCCGGACCCGAATGCCCGGGCGCTCGCCTCGGCGCGCGCCGAGGTGTTCGGCGTGCTGGTGCCGTCGCTGACCAACAACGTCTTCGCCGAGGTGGTGCGCGGCATCTATGACAGCCTGTCGGCCAGCCCGTTCCGCATCCAGCTTGGCAACACCCACTATTCCGGCCTCGAGGAAGAGCGGCTGCTGCAGGTGTTCGGTTCGCAACGGCCAGCCGCGCTGATCGTCGCCGGCATCGATCAGACACCGGCTTCGCGAAAGCTGCTGGAAAGTGCCGGCTGCCCTGTGGTGCAGGTCATGGAAACCGGTCCAGATCCGGTCGACATGATGGTCGGCTTCTCGCATCTCGATGGCGGCAGGGCGGCGACCGAGCATCTGATCGAGGCGGGCTATCGCCGCATCGGCTTCATCGGCGCGCGCATGGATCCGCGTTCGCAGCGGCGCCTTGCCGGCTATCGCGCGGCGATGGAGGCCGCGGGCCTGTTCGACTCGCGCCTCGTAACCACCACGCCGGTGCTGTCC
>NZ_RZQI01000732.1:0-2149 GCF_003998335.1 Mesorhizobium sp. M7A.F.Ca.CA.002.05.1.1
TCTCTGGGCCGTCCGCAGTGAGAAAACCGATCGCTCGACACGATTTCGAGTTCACGAAACCGTGTGAAAGCCTTCCCCAGGGGAAGCTCCATCGACGGCATTTTATTGAAGATCAAGTATCTGAAATCAATATCGATATTTTGATTATTGCCGACCGTTGTCGCTATATTTCAGCGTGTAATCTGTTGCCTCACGGCAACGGCTGCCGGGGCAATCCGGTCGGGCCGGTTTTAAATTAATGGAAAATGATCAATTGGTGTTACCATCCGTAACAAAAGAAAAAAGGTTTGGGCGGGATCGTGATTCGGGTCGGTAGACCATCGCAAGAGTCAGTACCGGAAAAAACACCTCGCGATGCCGCAGGGCGATCGCTTCTGACGCCGGTGTCGTCGATGCGCAGCTTCTGGGGCTTGATGCGGGCCTACTGGGTTTCCGACCGCTGGAAGGAAGCCTGGACGCTGACGCTGGTGATCGCGGTGCTCACCGCGCTGTCTAGCAAGGCCGGTGTCTGGTTCGCCGAAGCCTCCGGCGAACTGGTCAATTCGATCGCCTTCTTCCATGACGCCGCCAACACCACGCCGCTTCGCTCGCTGCTGGTCAATGCCGGCGTCCTCGTGCTGCTGGTCGTACTCAAGGACGCTGGCTTCACCGGCATCCGCAATCTTGTCTCGGCGACATTGCACCGCAAATGGCGCGGTTGGCTGGACAGCCGCTTCAATGAAGCGCTGCTGGATGGCAACCATACGCATTTCCATGCCCAGCATGCATCGACCGGCAGCGGCGCACCGGCCCCCGACAACATCGACCAGCGTGTCCAGGAATCCATCAAGGACATGACCGGGGGCGCCATCGGGCTCGCCATGGGCGTACTGGCCGTCGCCACCTCGCTCTTTTTCGTCGGCCAGAAGCTGCTCGAAAACTCCGTCGAGGTGAAGGGGCTGGAGTTCCTCGGCAGCTATGGCAGCGCCATCCTCGCCTTCCTGGCCGTCGCCACCTATGTGCCGCTGAACACATGGATCGCCGTCAAGCTCGGCGGCCTGCTCGAGCGCCTCAACGTCAGGATGCAGAAGGCCGAAGGCAGCTATCGCGGCGAGCTGACGACGTTCCTGCGCCGCTCCTTCCATGTCGCGGCGTCTCAGGGCGAAGGCGTGCAAAGGACCATGCATGGCCGGCTCTATGTCGATATCGACGGCACCTGGACGCGGCTGAACATCGTCAACACCGTCTATATGTCGTTCGAGCTGATCTATAATTTCATCGGCGCGCGCATTGTCGCCTATGGACCGGGCCTCGTGCCGTTCATCCACAACCGCCTCGATCTGAAGGGCTATATAACCGGCTCCGAGCTGGTCAATTCTCTGATCGGCCAGTGTTCGTGGTTCATCCACGTCATGCCCGCCATCGCCACGTTGCGCGCCAACAGCCAGCGTGTCACCGAACTGGCCAACGCGATCGAGAATGTCCAGCATCCGCAGGAATTCTACAGCCAGACCGGCCGCTCCGATTTCCACTACACCAGCCAGAACCCGGTTTTCGGCTTGACCATCCAGAAGCTCGAACTGGCGCATCAAGGCGAGGATGCGACGCCCTTCCTCAGCGCCGCCAATCTGCGCTTCCGGCGCGGCGAATGGACTTTCCTGAAGGGCGAGTCCGGCTGCGGCAAGACCTCGCTGATCAAGGCGATCAACGGCCTGTGGCCCTATGGCCGCGGCACCATCGTCTTCCCCGAAGGCGTGAAGAGTTTCTATGCCGCCCAGGAGGTCAAGCTGCAGCCCGTGTCGCTGAAGCAACTGGTCTGCCTGCCGGGCTCCGAGCACGACCATGGCGACGCGCAGGTGGCGTCGGCGCTGCACAAGGCCGGGCTCGGCGACTTCATCGAGCACATGGCCGACGAAAGCCGCGAAGGCAAAAGCTGGGACCAGGTGCTGTCGGGCGGCCAGAAGCAGAAGCTGGTGGTGGCTCGCATCGTGCTGCAGCAGCCGGGGCTGCTGTTCCTCGACGAGGCGACCGGCGCGCTCGACCCCGATGGCAAGGTCGCCTTCCACCAGGCCATCAAGGACAATTGCCCCGATGTCACCGTGATCAGCGTCATGCACGAGGCGGTTGCGCCGAGATCGATGACCGGCAGCGAATTCTATCACAGCATCGT
>NZ_RZQI01000732.1:2159-3071 GCF_003998335.1 Mesorhizobium sp. M7A.F.Ca.CA.002.05.1.1
AAGAAGCCGCTGTTTCCGACCCTGCCCGCCGAGCTCACCACCATTCTCGTGCAGCCAAGGCCGGTCCCAAGGCCGGTCGAAGACAAGTGGCTGCGCTTCTCGCGCCGGCTGAAGCAGAAATAACGGCTATTCCACCCCGGTCTGCCGAGGCGAACGGGGGTCGGCGATCACAGTCTCGCGATCTTGGCCGCTCGTCGGCATTTTCCCTCCTCACCGCGATTGACACGGCAAGGCGCGCTCCTATGTTGCGCCCGCTTGCAGATAGTAAAAACGCGAACCCGCAAGCGGAAAGGTCACCGCGCCATGCCTGGCGACAGTCACAGTCGAACGCAACAGCCGTCCGCCCTGACGTGACCTCACATGGTTCATGTCCTGCCGGACGGCAAGGAGTGAGCCATGAACGAAATTACCACAGTGGCAAGCGACGAAGCCGTCGCGATTGCCCGTATCCTAGCCAACGATCACGTCGCCGACATTGTCGAGGCCCTCAACAGGGAGCCTCGAGAGACCGCGACGGAACTGCTCTGTGAAGTGACGTTCGAACGTCTGGTCGAGATATTCGACCAGCCGGAACTCGACGGCGCGTCCGAACTCATGGAAGCGCTGCCGCGCGCCAAGGCGGGCAAGCTGCTCACTGCCATGTCGGTCGACCGGGCCGCCGACATCCTGCGCGAGCTGGAGGAGCCGGCCCGTTCCGAGCTGCTTGGCGGGCTTGCGCCGCCGCTGCGCGCAACCCTGCTCTCCATCCTCGGCTATCCCGAAGGCAGCGCCGCATCGATCATGACGACGGAGTTCGTCAGCGTGCCCTCGGACTGGACCGTCGGGCAGACGCTCGACTACATCCGCAAGGTCGAGCGGACACGCGAAACCGTCTACGCGATCTATATCGTCGATCCGCAGACGCACCTGCTC
>NZ_RZQI01000733.1:0-3068 GCF_003998335.1 Mesorhizobium sp. M7A.F.Ca.CA.002.05.1.1
CCATATGACGGCCACCTATGCGCTGGCGCTGGCGCCCTATCTGGCGAAGGCGGCGGGTCTCTAGCGAGATATCAAGGCGTAGCGGCTTTTTCGCATCAACATCGTTGACCAACGCCAGGGCCGGCATTCGAACACGACTTAACCCGCCTTTAAACCGCCGCATCTACTCTTCAACCCGAACGCCATAGGCATCGGGGATATCAAGCACAGCGCATGGCGAACCGCAGAGACAGTCGCATCGAACCCAGTTTCGAGGGGCCGCCGCAGGCGCGGTCCTCGGCGGGTCTTTCGGTGAACGAGGAGGATCGCGTCGTGCCGAGCAATCGCAAAGCCTCCGCAAAACGCAAGCCGGCCAAAGGGAAATCGTCGCGGGCCAAGCGCGGCAGAAGCCGGCGCGGCCTGTTCGGTGTGCTCGGCCGGCTGTTCTACTGGTGCTTCGTGTTCGCCATCTGGGGCGGCATCGCGGTGGCCGGCATCGTCGTCTACTATGGCGCCAAGATGCCGGCGGCGACGACCTGGTCGATTCCCGACCGCGCCCCCAACATCAAGATCGTCTCGGCAGATGGCCAATTGCTCGCCAATCGCGGCATGAGCGGCGGCGAGGCCGTCGGCCTGCATGAGATGTCGCCCTATATCCCGGAAGCCGTCATCGCCATCGAGGACCGGCGCTTCTACTCGCATTTCGGCATCGACCCGATCGGTCTGTCGCGCGCCATGGTCACCAACGTGCTGGGCGGGCGTTTCTCGCAGGGCGGTTCGACGCTGACCCAGCAATTGGCGAAGAACCTGTTCCTGACACCCGACCGCACGCTGGAACGCAAGGTGCAGGAAGTGCTGCTGGCGCTGTGGCTGGAGCACAAGCACACCAAGGACCAGATCCTCGAAATGTACCTGAATCGGGTGTATTTCGGTTCCGGCGCCTATGGCGTCGAGGCCGCCTCGCGCCGCTATTTCGGCAAGAGCGCGCGCGACGTCACCCTGTCGGAAGCCGCATTGCTTGCCGGCCTGTTGAAGGCGCCGTCGCGGCTGTCCCCGGCACGCGATCCGAAGGCCGCCGAGGAACGCTCGCAACTGGTGCTTGCCGCCATGCGTGACGAGGGAAAGATCAGCGCCAAGGAAATGACCTCGGCAATGAGCGCGCCGGCAACGCGTGCGCCGTCCTACTGGACCGGCTCGGAGAATTACGTCGCCGACACCATCATGGAGGAATTGCCCGACCTGATCGGCGATGTGCGCGGCGACATCGTCATCGACAGCACCGTCGACCTCAACCTGCAAAAGCTCGCCGAACAGTCGATCCGCAGACTGATCGACGAGAGCGGCAAGAAGCTCAACGTCACACAGGGCGCGCTGGTGTCGATCGACGATTCCGGTGCGGTACGTGCCATGGTCGGCGGCTACGACTATTCGACGAGCCAGTTCGACCGTGCTTCGGAGGCACGTCGCCAGCCGGGCTCGGCGTTCAAGCCGTTCGTCTATATGGCCGCGCTCGAAGCCGGTCGCACGCCCGACAGCATCCGCAACGATGCGCCGATCAAGATCGGCAATTGGACACCCGACAATTACGGCGGCAAGTATTTCGGCAAGGTGACGCTGGCCACCGCGCTGGCCAAGTCGCTGAACTCGGTGGCGGCGCAACTGACCATGGAGGTCGGGCCGAACGCGGTTGTCGAGGCGGCGCACCGCATGGGCATCCAGTCCGACCTGATAGCCAACACCTCGATCGCGCTCGGCACTTCGGAAGTGACGCCGCTGGAGCTGACCTCGGCCTATGTCCCCTTTGCCAATGGCGGCTACAAGCCGGACATCCATTTCATCCGGCGCGTGACGACCACCGAGGGCAAAGTGCTTTACGACAGCGGCGGCGGCAGCGCGCCGCGCGTCGTCAAGCCTGAGATCGTCGGCATGATGAACTCGATGATGACGGGCACGGTTGAGATCGGCACTGCCCGGAAAGCGGCTTTCGCCTGGCCATCGGCCGGCAAGACCGGCACCAGTCAAAATTCGCGCGACGCCTGGTTCGTCGGCTACACCGCCAACCTCACCACTGGTGTGTGGTTCGGCAATGATGATGGCAGCGCGATGAAGAAGGTCACCGGCGGCGCACTGCCGGCGCAGGCCTGGCACGAGTTCATGGTTGCGGCCCACGAAGGTGTGCCGGTGCGGCCGCTGCCCGGCACCTGGAAATCGACGCCGGCCGACACAATCGTCCCCGACGAGATACCCGCGGCGAACAACACGGCGCCGGTTCCGTCGACGTCGGTCGGTCAGCAGGCACCGGCGCGGCCAGCAGCGCCGGTTGCCCAAGCGCCGGTCCGCGCGGCCCGTCCCGCCCAAACCGTCGATGCCGACGGCCCCTCCATGCCGGAGGATGACGGCGCCACCGCGTCGATCAAGCACCCGGTGCCGCCAGGCGACGTCGGCGGTCCGCGCAAAAAGCGGCAGACCTCGATCCTCGACCTCCTTGGCGGCTGATCCGATCCGCTAATTCCGTGGCTTGGCGCTGCCCAACTTCTTGCTGTCAAAGGTCAGTTTGTCGCTGTGAATCTTGCCATCGCTGATGGTGAGGTGCTTGGCGCAGGAAAGCGCGCCGGACGACTTGGTCATCAAATCATACATCAGCAGCGCCTGGTGATCGTCACCGAAGGCCGCGATCATGCGCACACCGGTCACATCCTGTGATAGTTTGGTCAGGCCCTCGAGATAGGGTTTCTTGCCGGTCGATTGCTGCATCGGCCCATCAAAGACGACGTCGTCGGCAACCAAGGATGCTGCTTTGTCGAGGTCGTGGCTTGTCCACGCCTTGGTGAAGTCGGTGGCTATGTCGAGGGGTGCTGTCTGCGTCATGGCTCTGTCCCGATTGATTTGATCTGAGACCCCGCGCCCTGTCCTGCAACTCCCGAACCAACGGCGAGCC
The DNA here is from genome assembly GCF_003998335.1 of Mesorhizobium sp. M7A.F.Ca.CA.002.05.1.1. Lineage (NCBI taxonomy): Bacteria > Pseudomonadati > Pseudomonadota > Alphaproteobacteria > Hyphomicrobiales > Phyllobacteriaceae > Mesorhizobium > Mesorhizobium sp. M7A.F.Ca.CA.002.05.1.1. Next base: position 2,918 of record NZ_RZQI01000733.1, read on the forward strand.
GGCTTCCCGGTTCCTCCTCTGAGGTGAATGGTGACATTTCGGCCTCTCGCCACCTCGGCGGCGTTCGGCTACATCTGCCGGCCGGAGACCTTGAAATGACTGAGCTCGACACCCGAAAGACCATCGTGCTGACCGGCGCCAGCCGCGGCAT
>NZ_RZQI01000734.1:0-3057 GCF_003998335.1 Mesorhizobium sp. M7A.F.Ca.CA.002.05.1.1
GGTTACCCGTTCGAAGCACGCGATCCACAGAGAGTACATTTTCAAAACGGGGATATCCTACAACTACCGATGGAACATCGAACAGCAAATGGAGGTGCTCGGCAGTGGAAACGGTAAGGAAATTCTGAAGAACGCCAACGGGACGAGTGCATTGCTGATGATGACACCCAATACCCTGCTGGAGATCGATTTCAGCTTCGCGCAACCTATCCTTTGGGGACGTTGCCCCACCGAATAGAACACTGGCTTCGCTTCGCTTGGCCATCCAAGCCGGTGTTGCCGTTTTTAGTGCAGCACCAGCATGTCGCTCGACGAGAACGAGATCTCAGCCTTTTCACCAACAGCGGGCGGCGGGGTTGCCGGGCTGTTGAAGGTGTCGAGCGAGACCGTGTTGCCGCCGATGCCGACGCGAACCCGGATGACCGAGCCGAGAAAATGCACTTCGGAGATTTCTCCCGAAAGGCTGGAGTCACGGCCGGGCTGACGGCCCAGCGAAATCGCTTCCGGACGCAGCGCCAGCGACAGCGTGTCGCCGGACTTGGAGCCGTTGAGCTTGCCCTTGAGCGAAACCTGTTCGGAATTGACCCGCACCGTGCCTGCAGCGGCATCGGTGACGGTGCCTTCGAGCACGTTTAGCGTGCCGACGAAATTGGCGACGAACTTGGTCGCCGGGCGGTTGTAGATCTCGAACGGCGTGCCGACCTGCTCGGCCTTGCCGCCATACATGACGGCGATCCGGTCCGAGATCGACAGCGCCTCCTCCTGGTCGTGCGTCACGAAAATGGTTGTGATGCCGAGCTTCTTCTGGATCGAGCGGATTTCCTCGCGCAGCGACACGCGCACCTTGGCGTCGAGCGCCGACAGCGGCTCGTCGAGCAGCAAGAGCTTCGGCTTCGGCGCGATGGCGCGGGCCAGCGCGATGCGTTGCTGCTGGCCGCCCGAGAGCTGGTAGGGATAGCGATCCGCCATCTGCGGCAGCTTGATGATGCCGAGCATCTCGGCGACACGAGCATCGATGTCCGCCCTGGGCATGCCGGCGACCTTCAGGCCGAAGCCGATATTCTGCGCCACGGTCAGGTTTGGAAACAGCGCATAGGCCTGGAACACCATGCCGACATTGCGCTGGTTGGGTTTCAACCTCGTAATGTCCTTGCCGCCGACGACGATCGTGCCGGCGCTCGGCTCCTCGAAGCCCGCCACCATACGCAGCACGGTGGTCTTGCCGCAGCCGGACGGGCCGAGGAAGGAGACGAATTCGCCGCGCTCGACGTCAAGATTGAAGTCCTCGACCACCGTGGTGGCGCCGAAGGATTTTCGAACGTGCTGGATGGAGAGGAATGGGTCGGCCATGGCTTTGACTTTCAGTTCGGACGGTTCGCCGATCTCGGCGCGAAGCGGGACAGGATCTGTATCAGCGACATGCAGCCCCAGGTGATGGCGAAGGCGATGATGGCAAGTGCCGCCGGCTCATAGGCGCGGTTGGCGCCGATATTCTGCAGATAGGGGCCGAAGGCCGGCCGGTTGAGCAGGCTGGCCATGGTGAATTCGCCGATGACGATGGCGAAGGTGAGGAAGGCGCCCGAGAGCACCGCGATCAGCACGTTGGGCAGGATGACACGGGTGATGATCGTCCCCCAACCAGCACCAAGGATCTGTGCCGCCTCCGTCAGTGTGCGCACGTCGATGGTGCGAAGCCCGGTGTCGACGGCGCGATACATGTACGGCAGCGCCAGTGTTGCATAGCCGATGACCAGCAAGGCATTGGTGCCTGTATCGGTCGCCAGGAACGGCAGCGGCGAATTCGACCCGTACATTCTGATGTAGCCGAAGACGATGACGATGGCCGGAATGACCAGCGGCAGCAGGGTAATGAATTCGACGATCGGCCGCAATTGCGGCAGCCGAAGCCGAATCCAATAAGCGGCGGGCACCACGATCAGCACGCCGAGAATGATGGTGAAAACGGCGGCCAGTACCGAATAGCCGAAGGTGGCCTGGAAGCGGGCATCGCCCAACACGACCTTGTAGGCGTCGAAGGAGTACTCCCCGCGCCGCATGCGCATCGAGAACTCCACGGTCGCGATCAGCGGGATGAAAAAGTAGGCCGCGCCAAGAGCAAAGACGAGCCAGGCCCAGAACTTTCCCGACTTCATTTCAGCCACCTCTCGGAACGGGTCCGGAACCAGATGTAGAACACATTGGCAAGACCTGTGATGACGATCATGCCGAAGGCGATGGCATAACCGAGATGGGCATTGTGCAGCACATCTCCACGGATCTGTGCATAGAGCAAAATCGGCACGATGTTGAGCGACGAGCCGGTCAGCGCATAGGCGGTGGCGATGGCGCCGAAGGCGTTGGCGAACAACAGGATCACGGTGCCGAGGAAACTCGGCCAGATCACCGGAATGACCACCATGCGCCAATACTGGGACATGGTCGCGCCCAGCGTCGCGGCGGCCTCGCCCCATTCCTTCTTCAGTCCGTCGATGGCCGGCACGATGATCACCACCATCAATGGTATCTGGAAATAGACATAGGTCAGTGTCAGGCCCCAGAATGACAGGATGTTGAAGCCGTGCGCGTAGATGTTAAGGCCGAACACGGTGTTCAGGATCACCGTCGCAAGGCCGAGGCGGCCGAGCGTGGCGAGGAAGGCAAAGGCCAGCGGCACGCCGGCAAAATTGGAGGCCACGCCGGAAAACGTCAGTGTCGCCGAACGTATCCAGTCTGGCAGGCCACCGCGCACGATGGCGATGGCAATCGCCAGGCCCGCAAATGCGCCAATCAGCGATGACGCAAGACTGATCTTGATCGAAACCCAGTAGGCGGCAACGATGGACGGTTGCGCCAGCGCTGCGATGTTCTCGAGCGTGAATTCGCCGGCATCGTTCTGGAATGCACCCAGCATCAGATAGAGCGTGGGCAGGATGAGGAACATGATGGCGAAGATGAAGAAAGGCGCGACACCAAGCCATTGTGTCGGCAGCCGCATGCTGCGTGCTTCGGCGGGAGGCGCAGTCTTCCCGGTAACAGCGTGGTCGGACAATGAGATAT
>NZ_RZQI01000735.1:0-3057 GCF_003998335.1 Mesorhizobium sp. M7A.F.Ca.CA.002.05.1.1
GGGTCCGAAGAGCCGCGACATCCTGCGAGAAGTGATCTGGACTTCGCCATTGCAGCCGTCGATCGACGAGCTCGAATGGTTCCGCTTCGCCGTCGCCCGCATTGGTGGCGGCAACGGCATTCCGGTCGTCGTCTCGCGCACCGGCTATACCGGCGAACTCGGCTACGAGATCTGGTGCCATCCGCGCGACGCCGAAAAGGTGTTCGACGCCATCTGGGAAGCCGGCCAGCCGCATGGGCTGAAGCCGATGGGGCTGCAGGCGCTGGACATGGTGCGCATCGAGGCCGGGCTGATCTTCGCCGGCTACGAATTCTCCGACCAGACCGATCCGTTCGAGGCCGGCATCGGCTTCACCGTGCCGCTGAAGAGCAAGACCGACGATTTCATCGGCCGCGAGGCGCTGATCCGCCGCAAGGAGCACCCGCAGACGAAGCTGGTCGGCCTCGACATCGACGCCAATGTCGACGTCGGCCATGGCGATTGCGTGCATGTCGGCCGCGCCCAGATCGGCGTGGTCACGTCGGGCATGCGCTCGCCGGTGTTGAACAAGACCGTCGCGCTGGCCAGGCTCGACGTCACCCATTCGGCTGTCGGTACCGAGGTCGAGATCGGCAAGCTCGACGGCCATGCCAAACGGCTGCTGGCGCGCGTCGTCGCCTTCGCCCACTACGATCCGCAAAAGATCAAACCACGCTCCTGACGGCCTTCCTCCGAAGACAGTGAGGCCGTGCTGGCAGCCTGATAGGAATTTTTTCTTGACCTGCTGAGGGCAGCTATGCTACATATTCGTCCATGGTGCTGATTTGCGCCGGGACCCGCCTCCGGCGGGTTTTTCGTTTCCAGACCCCTGGTCCTTTTCCGAACAATCCTGCCCGCCAGTGTGAAGCTGACATGTTTCGCAAGCGTGATGTGCACGGCGCGACAATTCGCTTGACGTGAAAGCGCGCCGGATCAATCTTCACTCCTAAGAAAAAAATACGACTGAGTGGAAACACCAGCAGTCGATCAATGCATGCGTCGATGGTGAGCCTAGCGAAGCCGCGGCGGTCACGAACGGGGAACATCAAAATGGGGAACAGAGACATATGAGCACGATAACGACTGTCCTGGAGCCGCTTGCCGAAGGCAAGTTGCACCGAAATATCGACTGGCGCGGCGCCTTCTGGGTGGCGAGCGGCGTGCCTGCCCTCGTCCTGTTCTCGATCGGCGGCATTGCCGGCACGACCGGCACGCTGGCCTTCGCGATCTGGATCTTCTCCATGATCATGGGCTTCCTGCAATCCTTCACCTATGCCGAAATCGCCGGCCTGTTTCCGAACAAGTCGGGCGGCGCGTCGATCTACGGCGCCACCGCTTGGCTGCGCTATTCCAAGTTCATCGCGCCGCTGTCGGTCTGGTGCAACTGGTTCGCCTGGTCGCCGGTGCTGTCGCTCGGCTGCTCGATCGCCGCAGCTTATATCCTCAACGCGTTGGCGCCGGTGCCGCTGTTCACCGATGCCTCGCCCGAAGTCGTCGCCTATATCGCCGCGCATGCCGGGACGAGTGCTGCCGACGCCATCACGGCGGTGACCACCGCGGCAACGCCGGTGATCCGCAACTGGACGCTCTACAGCCACACGCTGGGGCCGGTCTCGTTCACCCTCAACGCGACCTTCTTCATCGGCGCGGTGCTGATGCTGATCATCTTCGCCATCCAGCATCGCGGCATCCTCGGCACTGCCAACGTGCAGAAATATATCGGCCTGCTGGTCATCATCCCGATGCTGATCGTCGGCGTCGTGCCGATCGTCACCGGCCAGATCAACTGGGCGAATTTTTCGCCGCTGGTGCCGCTGGCGGCAGCCTACGCGCCCGAGCCCGGCGCCTGGAACATTGCCGGCTGGACGCTGGTGCTTGGCGGCATGTTCATCGCCGCCTGGTCGACCTACGGCTTCGAGACCGCCGTCTGCTACACCTCGGAGTTCAAGAACCCGGGCACCGACACGTTCAAGGCCATCTTCTATTCCGGCCTTTTGTGCATGCTGCTGTTCATCCTGGTGCCGTTCACCTTCCAGGGCGTGCTTGGCCTCAACGGCATGCTGGCGACACCGATCGTCGACGGCTCCGGTGTCGCCGACGCGCTGGCCGGCATGGTCGGCGGCGGGGCGCTGATCCACAGCCTCTTGGTGATGCTGATGATCCTGGCTCTGGTTCTGTGCATCATGACGGCCATGGCCGGCTCTTCACGCACGCTCTACCAGGGCTCGGTCGATGGCTGGCTGCCGCGCTATCTCAGCCATGTCAACGAACATGGCGCGCCGACGCGGGCAATGTGGACCGATCTCGTCTTCAACCTGATCGTGCTGGCCATCGCCTCTGCCGACGCGACGAGCTTCTTCTTCATCCTCGCCGTGTCGAACTGCGGCTATATCATCTTCAACTTCCTCAACCTCAATGCCGGCTGGATCCACCGCATCGACAACGGCCATATCGCCCGGCCTTGGAAAGCACCGAGCTGGTTGCTCGGCGTCGGCGCGATCTTCGCCTATGTCAACATGATCTTCATGGGCGCGGGAGCCAAAGTTTGGAACCCGATGGCGCTGTGGGCCGGCCTGATCACGGCAGCCCTGATCATCCCGGTGTTCTGCTTCCGCCATTACATCCAGGACAAGGGCAAGTTCCCCGACCACATGCTGGCCGATCTCGGCATGACGGGGGCCGACCTCTCGGTCAAAAAGGCGGGCATACTGCCCTACCTGACCCTGGTCGCCGGCGTGGTGGTGATGCTGCTCGCCAACTGGTTCTTCGTCATCTGACCTCGTAAAAGTGAAAAGGATCGGGCGCGCTTCGGCGCGCCCGATCCTTTTCGACTGGCGTGATCGGTCTATTCGGCGGCCAGCGCCAGTTGCGGCTTTTCGGCTTCCTGGCTCAGTTCCAGATCGTCGGTCCGCCCCTCCGCCCCGCGCTTCTTCGGCTCCCGGCCGAAGAACAGGGCGTAGCCGGCAGGCAGGACCAGGATGGTCAGCACCGTGGCAACGAGGATGCCGCCCATCATGGCGTAGGCGAGCGGACCCCAGA
>NZ_RZQI01000736.1:0-3052 GCF_003998335.1 Mesorhizobium sp. M7A.F.Ca.CA.002.05.1.1
CATATTGACCATCTTCAACACGATGCCTTCTTCGGCGAGCGTCGCGAACACCACCTTGGCGTCGGCCAGCGCACGGTCCCAGGCGGTCAGGTCGGTCTGCTGCGAGCCGACATGGAACGACACGCCATAGGCGTCGAGGCCGAGCCCCTTGGCATGGCGCAGCACGTCGACGGCCATCGCTGGCACGCAGCCGAACTTGCGCGACAGCGGCCATTCCGCGCCCTCGCCATCGGTCAGCACGCGGCAGAACACGCGCGCGCCTGGAGCGACGCGAGCGATCTTCTCGACCTCTTCGACGCAATCGACGGCGAACAGGCGGATGCCGAGCTGGTAGGCGCGTGCGATGTCACGCTCCTTCTTGATGGTGTTGCCGAAGGAGATGCGGTCCGCCGGCGCACCGGCGTCCATCGCCATCTCGACTTCGGCAACGGAAGCGGTGTCGAAGGACGAGCCCATCGCAGCAAGCAGGCGCAGGATTTCCGGCGCCGGGTTTGCTTTCACCGCATAGTAGATTTTTGAATCGGGCAGCGCCTTCTCGAAGGCGCGGAAATTGTCGCGCACGACATCGAGGTCGACGACGAGGCAGGGACCGGTCGGACGTCGGGTGGCGAGGAAGTCAAGGATGCGCTGGGTGGCCATCGGGGTCTCTCCATCAGCGCCTTTCGGCGCGCAATAAGGCTGCGGGACGCGGGCTGTCAGCCTCGCGAACACGCGGTGGACAAAGGCGGGACGGATATCCATGGAACCAGCCGGTGGAGACCCCGGAACCATGAAGCGCCGTCTCGCGGCGGTGAACCTTGGCCTTGCCCGGCCTCGGTTCGCTTTGTCTGCCTTGGCTTGGATGGGAGACCCGTCCGCACTGCCGGCAATGAAGGTGTGCCTCTTCAGTAACCCCGGTTTTTGGACAACCGGCAGAACACCAGAAAGGCCCGCACCGTCGTTGCTTCAAGGTGTCCTCGGGCTGGCGGTTGGCCGCTAGACCGACTGGAGGGGTTGGCTCCAGTTACCTTACCGATTTCCCTCACCATTCGAGGATCGGCGGACACCCACAGGCACGTGCGACTTTGGGCAAGCGCGATATAAGGGCGAAGACTTTCACAATCAATAAAAATCGTATCGCAGGTTGTAAAATTTCTGGTGTCGAACAATGTTGCGGCAACCGTATCCGGATATCGAACGATGACAGGCACGCACGGCCCTCTCAACGCCTTTCTCGATCTTCGCCAGATGCCAGTGGCACATGCCCAGCTAGGCCCGCTGGCCGGCCTGCGGCTGGCCGTCAAGGACATCTACGACGTCGCCGGCTACCGCACCGGTTGCGGCAATTTGCAAAAATTCGCCGAAAGCCACGCAGCCTCGCGCACCGCACCCGCCGTGCAGATGATCCTCGATGCTGGCGCACGCTTCGTCGGCAAGACGCAGACCGACGAGCTTGCCTTCGCGTTGTTCGGCCAGAATGCGCATTTCTCGTTTCCGGTGAACCCGGCGGCACCCGACCGCGTCACCGGCGGCTCCTCATCGGGGTCGGCGGCGGCGGTGGCGGGCAGGCTGGCCGATATCGCCACCGGCTCAGACACCGGCGGCTCGATCCGCGCCCCGGCGAGCTTTTGCGGACTGATCGGGCTGCGCACCACGCATGGCCGCATTCCGCTCGACGGCACGATGAAGCTGGCGCCGAGCCTCGACACGTTCGGCTGGTTCGCCGACGACATCGAGACCTACGAGACCGTCGGCAAGCTGCTGCTCGGCCGCGATCCGCACCAGCACGTGTTGGACCGGCCGCTGGCGCTGGATTGGCTGGATGGATTGGTCGCCCGCCCGGCGCTGGCCGAATATGGTGAAATGAAGGGGCTGGCGGGCGCGGTCTTCGGCGTGCCGGCGACGCCGGCAATCCGCTTCTCCTCATCTCCCGATGAACTCTATTGGTGCTTTCGCCGGCTGCAGGCCAGGGAGGCCTGGGCGGTGCATGGCGAATGGATCACCAGCGGCGAGCGCGGCCTCGGCCCCGGTGTCGAGGAGCGTTTCGGCTTTGGCCGTGCCGTCGATGACAGGACAGCCCAGGCCGAGAAGGTGCGACGTCTGACCTTTCGCGGCGAACTGAACGCCCTGCTCGGCAGGAACGGCTTCCTTGTCCTGCCGACCGTGCCTGGTCCGGCGCCTTACGTGGACAGCACGCCGGAGCAGTTCCAGGCCTATCGCGAACGGGCGCTCCAACTTCTGTGCCTGGCCGGCCTGTCTGGTTTTCCACAGATCACGCTGCCCGTCGGCTCGGTCGCCGGCGCCCCGTTCGGCCTGTCGCTGCTTGGCCCTTCCGGCAGCGACATTGCCCTGATACGGCTCGGCCGGAAACTTCTCGACGCGGCACGAAAGGCCTGACCATGGACACACTGACGCGCATGCGTGCCTTCATCGACGTGGTCGAGGCCGAGGGCTTTTCGGCGGCGGCGCGCAAGATCGGTCGTTCCAAGGCCTTGCTGTCGAAATATGTGCGCGAGCTGGAGGACGAACTCGGCGCTTTGCTGCTCAACCGCACCACGCGCCAGTTCTCGATGACCGAGGCCGGCCATACCTATTACCGGCGCGCCTCGGAGATCGTGCGCGAGGTCGACAGCCTGGCCGACGCGGTGCGTGAATCCTCCGGCGACGTGCGCGGCCGGATCAAGCTGTCGGCGCCGCGCACCTTCGCCGACGCGCCGATCGGCCAGTCGCTGATCGACTTCGCCAAGCAGCATCCCGACATCGTGCTCGACATCCAGCTCGACGACCGCTTCGTCGATCTGGTCGAGGAGGGCTTCGATCTTGCGGTGCGCATCTCGCGGCTGGAGAACTCGTCGCTGATCGCCAGGCGGCTGGCGCCGTTTTCGATAAAGCTCTGCGCCTCCCCCGAACTGATCGCCAGGCATGGCATGCCGACAAGGCCGCAGGATCTCAGCCGCATGCCTTGCATCGTCGACACCAATGGCCGCGGACTGAACAACTGGCCGTTCAAGGGCGACAATGGCGATCCGGTGAGCGTTTCGGTGTCCGGTCCGGTCGAGGTCAACAGCCCGAT
>NZ_RZQI01000737.1:0-3046 GCF_003998335.1 Mesorhizobium sp. M7A.F.Ca.CA.002.05.1.1
CAATGAATCCGCCAAATACCGCACCGCGCGCGAAAAATTGCTGAAGAAGGAAATCGAGCTGCGCCGCGCCATGGAAGAGGTCGCCGAGGCCCGGCGCGCGTTGCCGCCGGGCGGGCTGATCCGCCAGGACTATGAATTCGACGGGCTGGACGGCGATGGGAGGCCTGCAAAGATAAAGCTGTCGGAGCTGTTCGCGCCCGGCAAGGACTCGCTCATCCTCTACAACATGATGTTCCCGCGCCATCCGCAGGAAAAGCGCGAGGTGGCGACCAGCGGCGGCACGGCGAAGCTCGCCCGGCAGGACCAGCCATGCCCCTCCTGCACGGCATTGCTCGACCAGTTCGACGGCGCGGTCGGGCATCTCCAGGCCGCCGGCTTCAATTTCGCGGTGGTGGGCAAGACCGCGCTCGAAAACCTGGTCACGCTCGGCCTCGACAGGGGCTGGCGCAACATGCGGCTGGTGTCTTCGGCTTCCAACAGCTTCAAGCGCGACTACAATGCGGAGGCGGCCGACGGCTCACAGATCCCGCTGCTGTCGGTGTTTCACCGCGACGGCGAGGGCATACGCCATTTCTGGAGTTCGGAACTGGATTTCGCGCCGACGGAGCCGGGCCAGGATCCGCGCAGCCTCGGCACCTGCGAAACGCTGTGGAACCTGATGGATTTCACGCCGGAAGGCCGCCCGAACTGGAACGAGCAGCTGCAATATGGCGAGGCGTGTTGCCACTGAAAGGCAGCTCTGGCCAGCCGCCGCGTTTCAGTTTTCGGAACATGAGTCCCATGGGCTGGCTCGAACGAGGGCATCGGCGAGCGTTCGAGCAAGCCACATATACGGCGGGGCGATCGAGGCGATATGCGCAGGCTTCTTCCTCAAGAGCTGCAACCGGAGTGCCCAAGCGACGTTGGATTGTCCGAGGGACAATTCCAACCGGAGACATGCCATGAAGACGCTTGCCATTCTGACCGCAGCAGCATTGCTTGCCGGCGCGCCGGCCTTTGCCCAGTCGAACACGACCGCCACGACCACGCCGCTCGCTACGACGACGAAGGTCGACACTTCGACCTTCATCAAGACGGTGCCGAGCGCCAATGAGTTCGAGATCGAGTCCAGCAAGCTCGCCGAGCAGAAGGCGACCGATGCCGACGTCAAGGCGTTCGCCAAACAGATGATCGCCGACCACACCAAGGCCGGCGAGGAATTCAAGGCGGCGCTTGCCCAGGGCCAGACAACCTCGGCCACCGCGCCGTCAGGTCCGGCCCTGCAGCCCAAGGAGCAGAAGATGCTCGATGAGCTGAAGGGCGCCAGCGGCGATCAGTTCCAGGCCAAATACATCGAGATGCAGACCAACGCCCACAAGGAAGCCGTCGCGCTGTTCAGCGGCTATGCGCAATCCGGCGACGACCCGGCGATGAAGGAATTCGCCAAGAAAACCCTGCCGACGCTGCAGATGCACGAAAAACATGTGAAGGAACTGGCGGCCGCGCATCAGGGGTGAGGGCGGTTCAAGGCCGACGCTCTACGGCGCCCCCCTCTGTCTGGGGGCGCCGTAGAGCGTTACGGTGGCAAACCAAGCACAATGAGCGGCGCTCAGGTCGACCTGATCTGCTCCACCGCGGTCACCAGCAGCTCTTCCATGGCGGTGCGTATCTGGGCATCCGACTGGGCGATGCCCGCCGCGTCGAAATCGGCGCGCACCTTGCGGAACACGTCGTTGTCGCCGGCCTCTTCGAAGTCGGCGTGCACCACTTCCTTCGCATAGGCGTCGGCGTCCGCACCAGATTTGCCAAGCTTTTCGGCGGCCCAGAGGCCGAGCAGCTTGTTGCGGCGCGCCATGGCCCTGAACTTCGTATCCTCGTCCATCGCAAACTTCTTTTCGAAGCCTTCCTGACGGTCTCTCATGCTGCTCATGGTTTGCCTCGTTCGATGTGAGTCCGATCTTCAGCCCAAGGGAAAAGCGGGCAGGGAAGGCGAGAGTGGCGTGCATGGATGTCTTTAGCAAGGCCGGATCGTTCACGCCGGCGATTGAGCGGGGTGCTTGGCGGTTCCGGTCATTTGGCCGATGTGATTTGACGTTGCCGCGCCGTGTCCTACTCTCGAATGCATGGTGGACGAACCGAGGAGACGAGTGATGCGGTCGCCTTTCAATGGAATTCGCAGCGTCGCGCTGACGGCGGCCGTGATGCTTGCCGCCGGCACCGCGGCCTATGCCCATCATGGCTGGTCGTGGACGCAGGACGGGTTTTTCGAACTCAGGGGCAAGATCACGGCCATCTATATCGGCAATCCGCACGCCACGCTGGATGTCGACGCCGAGGGAGAGGCCTGGCGGGTGGAGATGGCGCCGCCGTCCCGCACCATCGCCGCTGGCTTCACGGAGGAGGTGGCCAAGGTCGGCGACGAGGTGACCGCGATCGGCAACCGCTCGGTCGAGGCGAGCGAAAAGCGCATGAAAGCGGTGCGCGTCATCGTCGGCGGCAAGACATACGATGTCTATCCCGACCGCGTGCCGCCGGCCTAGATGGCGGAGTTCCTCGCCGGCATCGAGCAATTTGCCCTGGCGCGGTGGCTGAAGGGCTCCTTCATTGCCTACCCCATCGTCAACGCGCTCCACATCTTGTCGATCGGCGCGCTGCTGACCAGCGTCCTCCTCATGGACCTCAGGATCTGCGGCGCTTTCCGCTCACTGCCGCACGCCGCGTTCGTCGCGCTGCTGCGCCGCGTTGCTTTAGGCGCGTTCGTCGGTGCGCTCGTCACCGGCTCGCTGCTGTTTTCGGTCAAGGCGAGCACCTATGCGGCGATGCCGGTCTTCCTCGCCAAGATGGCACTCATCCTTCTCGCCGGCGTCAATTTTTTCGCCTTCCTGCGCTTCGCCAGAGGCGGTGACGAGCCGGCCGGCAGCGCCATCCTGGCTGTGCTCTCGATACTGCTGTGGACATCAGTGCTGTTCGCCGGACGGTTCATCGGTTTTCTTTAGCGCCCCATCCACCTTCTCCCCCTGTGGGGGAAGGTGTCGCCGAAGGCGACGGATGAGGGGTGTTCCAGGGA
>NZ_RZQI01000738.1:0-3038 GCF_003998335.1 Mesorhizobium sp. M7A.F.Ca.CA.002.05.1.1
TGCCAACACGCTGCAAATCCCTCCTGCCTGGAAGAGCAAGATCATGGGACTGAACGCGCTGGAAGTCTACAAACGCATCCCCCGCGCGCAAGCCGCGAATGCCGCCTGAGGAAGCATACGATGCCCGAGAAGACATATATCTGCCGCGTCGACGAGATCGAAACAGGGTCTCCGTTCATCGCCAAGATACGCAGCCTTTCGGTCGGGATTTTCCGCATCGGAGATTCATTCCACGCGCTGCTGAATGTCTGTCCGCACCGTGGCGCTCCGCTTTGCGAGGGGCCGCAATGCGGCACAACCGCGCCCGTTGAACAGGCGCAATTCATCTATCATCGCGAAAACGAGATCGTTCGATGCGCCTGGCACGGCTGGGAGTTCGACATCAAGTCAGGCGCGGCCTTGGTCGATCCGTCCGTTCGCGCGCGCACATTTCCAGTCACCGTCGAAGCCGGCGGCATCTACGTGACGGCCTGATTGGCGCAAGCCGATTGGGATTGGAAAAATTCGAAGAAAGGTGGCGGGAGCCGATAAGCAGATTTGTTCGCCGGTGCTTGACGAGAAATAACGCGGGGAATTCCGCAATGGGAGAGTCAAATGTCAGAATCTGAATACAAGCTTGGTATCGCGCAAAGCCTGATCGGAGGCGGCAAGGTTTCCCGCCGCGACTTCATTCATCTTGGGCTGGCCGCGGGCCTGACGGTTGCCGCCGCCGACCGGCTGTTCGTGAGCACGGCGCGGGCCGAACCAATGCAGGGCGGCTTCGCCAAGCTCGGCATGGCTCATGGCGCGACGACGGATTCGATCGATCCGGCCGGCTACCCCGACACGTTCACACAAACCGCATTTTCGGGCTCGCTGTCCAACAGCCTCACTGAGGTCGACGCCAAAGGCAATGTCCAACCGGACCTCGCCGAGATCTTTGAAACTTCGGATGGAGCCAAAACCTGGGCCTTCAAGCTGCGCAAAGGCGCAACCTTTCACAACGGCAAGACCGTGACGGCGGATGACGTCGTGACCTCCTTGCAATATCACATGGGCAAGGACACCAAATCGGCGGCGAAATCGCTGTTGGACTCCGTCGCCGACATCAAGGCGGATGGCCCGGAAACGGTGGTTTTCACGCTCAAGAGCGGCAACGCCGATTTCCCTTACATTATGAGTGACTACCATCTGGTCATCATGCCGGCCAAGGATGGCAAGGCGGATTGGGCTTCAGGCGTTCGCACCGGTGCTTTCGTCGTCGAGAATTTCCAGCCCGGCGTTTCGGCCAAGCTCAAGCGCAATCCAAACTACTTCAAGAACGGCAAGCCCTATCTCGATGAGGTGGAGTTCATCGCCATCACGGATCTTGCCGCTCGCATGGCGGCGCTGTCCACGGGGGAGGTGGACTATATCGGCCGCGCCGACCTGAAGACCCTCGGCATGTTGAAACGCAATCCCAAGGTGGAGATCGTCGAAGTCACTGGTTATGGGCACTATACCTTGCCGATGAATGTCACGATGGCGCCATTTGATAATCCAGACGTGCGAATGGCATTGAAATGGGCGATCAATCGCCAAGAAATCGTCGACAAGATCTTTCTTGGCCACGCCACTGTGGCCAACGACAACCCGATCGCGCCGGCCATCAAATTCGCCAAGGATCCGCAACCGCAACACAGCTTCGATCCGGAAAAAGCCAAGCATTACCTGAAAAAGGCCGGAATGGAGAACCTGAAGGTGGATCTCTCGGTCGCCGATGCCGCTTTTGCCGGCGCCGTGGACGCGGCTTCGCTCATTCGCGAAACGGCAGCCCAATGCGGCATCGACGTCAATGTCGTGCGTGAGGCCGAGGACGCTTATTGGGACAATGTCTGGCTGAAGAAACCCTGGTGCGCTTCCTATTGGAGCGGTCGGGCGACGGCCGACTGGATGTTCACGCAAGCCTTCGCCGCCGACTCCAGTTGGAATGAATCCTTCTGGAAAAATCCCCCTTTCAACGAACTGCTTGTCCAGGCGCGCGCCGAGACGGACGAGGCCAAGCGAGCGGCGATGTATGCCGAGATGCAGCAGTTAACCCACGATGACGGCGGCAGCATCGTGCTGGTCTTCAACAATTTCGTCAGCGCCCAATCCAAAAAGCTCGCACACGGTGATGTGGCGCCCAACTGGGAGAACGATGGACTGAAAATGGCCGAACGCTGGTGGATCGCCACGGCATGAGATGGCGGGCCGGAGCCGCGATGGTTTTGAGGCTCCGGTCAGCTGGCTCCGAGTGCAGGGCTGCCGCCCAAAGGGAAACGCCACGCACATGAACCCCGTCGCAAAAACGGTCCTGCAGCGCCTTGGCCTCGGCCTGGTCACTTTGTTCATCGTGTCCATCATTATCTTCTCTGCGATCGCGATGCTTCCAGGCGACTTCGCCAAGGCCACGCTCGGGCAATCGGCGACGCCCGAAACGGTCGCCGCGTTCCAGCGGGAAATCGGCATCGATCGCCCGCCTGTCGAGCGCTACTTCGTTTGGGTCGCCCAGATGCTCCATGGCGATTTCGGCTCTTCGTTTGCGAGCCGCACCGGATATCGGCGTACCGTGGCCGAGATCATCGCACCACGCCTCTACAACACGATGTTCCTTGCAGCGGTGACTGCGCTGATAGCTGTTCCTCTGGCCTTGGGGCTTGGCATTCTGGCTGCGCTGTACCGCAACGGCTGGTTCGACCGGCTGGTGAATGTCGCGACACTGACAACCATTTCATTCCCGGAATTTTTCGTCGCCTATATGCTCGCCTACCTGGTGATCTCGCGCGACACGTTCATCGGATCCGATTTCGCTCAAACGCTGCCTCATTGGCTCACTGTCTTGCTGAACTGGATGCTCAATGCGGTTCCCAAATTTCCGACATTGTCGAATGTGAACGATCAGACGCCATTTTGGGAGCATCTCTGGAAAGTCGCCCTGCCGGCAATCACGCTTACGCTGGTAATCGTGGCCCACATGATGCGCATGACCCGAGCGGCCATCATCAACATGCTGGCAAGCCCCTACATCGATATGGCGC